>JAYTMF010000030.1:0-10506 GCA_043728755.1 Flavobacteriales bacterium | reverse complement strand
GGGATATACTTTAGATCCTGCTGCTTATGTTAAACTAGAACGAATATTGGAAACCCTAAAAGCCAAAGGAGGAAATTCATTTCGAACTTTATTCGAACCCACACAATACGATATTGAATTTGAGAAAATGAACAATTACTATGACAGACAATATCAGGCTTGGGAGTTTGACAACGTGCTTGACAAATGCCGAGAACTGGATTTGAAAGTTGAATTGAACATGCTTATACATTACGCACTGATGTATCATCCCTTTGGCTATGATAAATTCGATTGGGACAATACATTCAATTCGGGCGGTATTGACCCGGGCTTTAGCGGAACTCATGGCTACTGCTATTGGGCACAATGTCCTGAAATGGGCACACCCCTAGACTTCCTCACCAGTGAATGTGCAATCTCCAACTATAAAAAGAAATTGCGTTACATGATAGCAAGGTGGGGTTATAGTAAAAATATTTTTCTTTTAGAACTTGTCAGTGAGATGAATAATATTGGAAAAAATGATACATTTCCCGCATTGGACCAAATCAGCCTTTATAATAGTGATCCTGAAAATGTAAGACCTGCGGTAGCCGCGTGGCACAATGAAATGGCCAGATTTATCAAGGAAGATTTGCATCACACCAAGCATTTGATTGCTGCATGCTATACCGGACGAGCAACTATTAGTGGAGCACCGAATATCCCTAGTGACAATCCATGTCAAAATAGTTGGTTTGATTGGTCCTGGAATTCTCAACATATAGATGTTTTGGCCTGGAGCAATTATTCTGGAAGTATAACAAAGTTCAAGGCGATGACAAGTTCCGATTATGGCTCATTTGGAAATGGAAATTATTCTGGGCTTCTTTGCGGCTGGGATAATCCTGACAACTCAAATGATGATGGCGGCTTCCATAGTCCGGTGATGGGGTTCAATTCTATTTGGAAACCTGCGATTAACTCTGAGATTGGCAATTATGGAATGGGGTGCGACCACACAGGATTTATAAAGGAGCTTCTGGTTTCGCCATTTACAGGATTGGCCACAAGTGGGATGAGCTGGGATGAATGGAGTTCAACAGAACATTGGCATTGGATGGGATATGTCAATTCATTTTTGAACAGTGAATTTCTGGATGTAATTAATATGAATAATGAAGAATGGGAACCAGGCTATGAAACTAGCGGAGGAATCGGTGATGATGAACAGGTCGAAGTGATATATCTTAAATACAACGAAGACAATCACCACAAAGTAATTGGCGTAATTAATAATAGAACTTGGAACTGGTTTTCATCTGCCGACTCGCCGCAATGCCCTAGTTTACTGGATTTAGTGCCTGACGAAAGTGACAAGAATGCAATAATGCCTTTGACATATCAGATACAACTAGATTTAGGTTTTGATGAAGAGAAACTCAAACTTCACAATATGCAAGATGATAAGAGGTATCGAATTCAATACTTTGATCCCGCCAACACATCCATCATCAATGAGGAATTAGTTACGAGTCATCTTGGTGTTTTGCCATTGGTGAATTATCCTCTATTAACTGCTGCAAGGCCATTGGTTTTTTTCAAATTATTTAGGGATCCACTTGGTGATAATACTGATGCCTTCATGCCTGAAATTGCCGATGAATGGCCATCCGGTGAGCGCGCGAATACAGCTTTCACTGTTTCAATACATGTAAGCAAGATCAATTTTTCTACTGATAAAAAACGGCAGGTAATACCCAACCCGGCAACAGAATTCATTCGCATTTCTCCCAGTCCAGATCCTCAAAATAATATTTTAATTTATGACATAATGGGAACAATGGTTTTGGCAATACAAAATAACGCCGGGAACATTGATATTACCAACCTATCCTCCGGAATGTATTATATCAAAATAAAAAACGAACCTTATGTACTTCCATTCGAAAAAATTCACAGGTAGTCTCCAATTTATGACGATTTTCGTCATACTCGCACTTTGCTCCTGCAATGTCTTTTGGGATCAACTAGATATTCATCCACTCCAACCTCGATCTTCGGGCAAATTTTATTGGGCGTATAGCATACATGACTATACAGGGGATACAATCGGCAAACCATTGGTTCGGGACGAAATTTATTATGATTATTCCGAATTTGATTCTCGAAGTGGCACGTTCAATATAGATACATATATCAACAATGAAATAGTCAGACATCAGGTCATTGTGAATAGGGACCATATATATGATAGTAATACTGACAGTGGTCTGATCATCTACATCGACGAGAGTAATCAACATACCGATCATTATTACTTTCTGCTTGATAACGATATATATTTTGAACCAGACTTCGCACAATATATTATAACCAGATCATTTCCGTTTGCCGGAAGAAACGTTAGAAATTATTTTGTCAAATACAGTTGGGGACAGTGATTGATTAAAAACAGCGCAATGAAACTATACTCAATCTTTCTCCTCTGCTATTTAATACTTGACACAACCAAATCCGTTGATGCCCAATTCAATATTTATGGAGGTTCACATCTAGGTCGTTCCATTCAAAACAAAAAGGCATTTTTTCCCACACAAAACATCTTTTGTTATGATGTAGGAATCGGTTACCTCACGGATCTAAAAATAATTTTTTTCCTGGAATATCAGCGTACAATCTTTTCTGAAAAATTGAATTCAATCAAGAATTTCAGGTCACATAGTTTGCTCCCGGGCATAGGTTATTCCACTTCAATTAAACAAAGGAAGTTGGATCTTTTTGGATATCTTTCCTATTCACGTGTATCATTTATAAATGACAAAATTCCTCGTGCTGATTATTCTCATTTCCACAATGAATCACTTTGGTCGCAATGGGGAATGAAAATAGGCGCCACATATTTCCTTAAACCTTGGTTTGGAGTTTCACTGAATTATCACCGCTTTTGCGCACGCAGATATGATCCGGGAAATTATCAATCGTTTATTGCTGCCGGAATAATATTCAAATGGCCGGAAAAAATGAAAGCTGCTGAATAGTGATCAACAGGACTCAAGATGACTGCGCGGAATGTGTTGAATTACTGAATCTTTAAATGTGACATTTGAGCAAAGTTCCTTCAGAAGATCAGATTTCCATAAACGCAGCATAAATTCGAACATTTGAAATTCTGCAAAGAATCTTACTGGCCTTGAAGAAGGATTAAAACCGATTGGACAAGTGTAATATATCCTGCTCGTTCAGCCAATTCGTCTGAAGTCTTGAAGAAATAATTTATTCAGAGTGCAAGCTGAAATCGGTAAAGCTTTGCTTATTCGAGCGTATGCAAAATTGGAATACTCGATTTATACCTACCATGAACTCGGCACTGCTACCTCACTCCTCCTCCGCCTCAAAAAACTCCTTGATCTTACTCAGGAAGCTCGCAGGACCACGGTTCTCGCGCTGCTTCGCTTTCAGGGTTGAAGTGGCTTGCTTGTCGCGTGTGGTGTTCTCAGTATTGCAATCTGCCATGGATACGCTGAACTTGTCGAGTCCGTTGATGACAAGACCAACACCCGTACTCATTGCCGGGATCAACATATTTTCATTGGCTGCCTTGCTCACGTGCTCGTTGGGATAGCCTATGCGGCAATCCATGCCGGTTAAGTATTCTACCAATTGCTTCATGTGCTTCAATTGCGAACCGCCACCGGTGAGTACGATGCCCCCGATGAGTTGCTTCTCATAACCGCTGTTGCGTATCTCATAATAAACGTGCTCCACAATCTCTTCCATGCGTGCTTCGATGATCTGCGCCAGATTCTTCAGTGAAATCTCTTTCGGATCTCTTCCTTTCAATCCCGGTATACACACGATTTCGTTGTCTTTGTTTTCTGTTGCGAGGGCACTTCCGAATTTCACCTTCAACTGCTCGGCTTGGTTGCGCATGATGGTGCAACCTTGCTTGATATCTTCGGTGATGATGTTTCCACCAAAAGGAATTACCGCAGTGTGACGAATGATGCCGTCCTGGAAAATGGCAATGTCGGTTGTGCCGCCACCGATGTCCACGAGTACTACTCCTGCTTCCTTTTCTTCGTCGCTCAACACGGCAGCAGCGCTTCCGAGCGGCTCCAATGTCAAGGCGTCAACCTCCAATCCGGCTTTGGTGACACACTTGTAAATATTTTTTATTGCCGTGATCTGTCCTGTGATGATGTGAAAATTAGCTTCCAATCGGATGCCACACATACCGATAGGATCTTTCACTCCACTCTCACTGTCGACAGTAAATTCCTGCGGCAGTGCATGGATGATTTCTTCACCGGGAAGCATCACGAGTTTGTACATGTCCTCAACGAGTGCGTCGATGTCGGCGCGCTTTATTTCTTCGTCGATGCTGCGACGCGTGCGGATACCACGGTGTTGCAAACTCTTTATGTGTTGGCCGGCAATTCCGACATTCACAAGACGGATGTTCACGCCACTTTCTCGCTCCGCTTCTTCAACGGCGGCACGAATACTGGCAACGGTTTTTTCAATATTCGAAACCACACCGCGCGTAACGCCAATGCTCTCGCTCTTGCCGATACCGAGGATTTCGATTTTGTTGTTATCCGTTCTGCGACCTACAAGACACGCGATCTTGGTGGTTCCTATGTCGAGTCCAACTACTATTTCAGAGTCCATACTGTATGATTTCAATTTTTGATTGCACTAAAAAATTCCTCGCCTTGTCCTTTTCACATCATCTTCTTGCACACACCACTTGTCCTTCGTATTCCACGTTGATGACGCTGTAAACATTCAGATCCTGGGTGTGAATGGTATGCGCATAAAAGGCCATCAATTTTCTAAACTTCACTTCAAGGTCTACGGCCACGCCCATTTTTATGCGGTGATTGCCCACTCGAGGAATGATTTCAAACTCTCCTTCGGAGTTGATGTAAACGTGCTCCACTTGCGCTTTCCAAAATGGATTTGAAGTGATGTAATTCGTAAACCGATAAATGTCATCGAGCAATGTGACTTCGAGAAATGCCTCATCATCTTGTCTTTCCAGAATACTCACCTGCTGCATTTTTTCATTGATGACACCTGTGAACACAGGAACTTTCGCGGTATATTCATTCGACAGCGCCATGGTGAATCCATCTTTGTCGAGATAAAAACTTTGGCCTTCGGAAGTGAAAATGCGTGCGATCGGAGTACGCTGCTGCACGCGGATCACGCATCGGCCGTCGATCGTAGTGTACACATGTGCTTCGCGAATGGATGAATTCTCTGCTAATTTTTTATGGATGGACGTGATGTCAATTTCATTGAGTTGCTTGCCGACAATTTTGTCTGTAGCAGATTTGGCGATGGTGGCCACGCGATCTTCATCGATGTATTTTTTTTCACCAACGCTTTTTACTTCAACGTCCAATTTCCAGCAAACAGCATCGTGTTGCTTCTTACCGACAAAACCCAGCAAAGTAAAAATGATGATGGCACCGGTGATGGCGGCGCTGTTGATCAGCCACATCCTTCTGCGCTTTTTGCGCTGAATGTCTTTGAGTAATATGTTGCTTTCTTGAGTCACTGGCTGAAGGCGGATCTCGCTTCTCAGCCATGTTCCAGATCAAAGATGAATTTTCATCACTATCCCCAAAACAAAAAACCGAAAATTGAAATCACTCTGAGAAGGCTTTTTCCACCGGATTGACCATGGCATCGATATCACCTGCACCCAACATCACGATCACTTCCCGCGGTTTACTTCTCAATTCCGCTAATAACTCACTTTTCTCCACTAACTTTTTAGTCGGTTTTGTGATTTTATCCAATAGCATTTGTGAATCAATTCCGGGCATGGGAAGTTCCCGGGCGGGATAGATCGGAAGGAGGATGATGTCGTCCAAAAGCTCCAGACTTCGCGCAAATTCATCAGCAAAATCACGGGTTCTGGAGAAAAGATGCGGTTGAAAAACACCTGTGATTTGCCTGTCGGGGTAAAGTTCGCGCACTGAGTGAAGGCAGGCTTTAAGCTCCTCGGGGTGGTGGGCATAGTCGTCTATCATCACCAAATCTTCCCGACGGATGCGGTATTCGAAGCGTCTTTTCACGCCCTTGAAATCTTTCAAGGCCGCCTTTACCTGTTCTTCGGTAAGTCCCAACTCGAATGCGATAGCAACTGCTGCGACGGCATTCTCCACATTGTGTGTGCCGGCAAGTCCCAGTTCAATATTTTCCCACTTCACTTTAGGTGTCTGAAAGGTGAAAAAGTAACGGCCATCTTCGATGTATATATCCCGTCCGCGATAGTCGGCGCTGTCTTTCAAAGCATACGAAAAAACTTTAATATCGTCGGAAAGTTTGTCTTGCCACAATGGAAGTCCCGCGCGATAAAAAAGCGAACCCTCACCAAGAAGTCTTTGTGCAAAAAGATTGAATGACTCGAGCATGTATTCGTGCGTTCCGTAGATATCGAGATGGTCGGCATCCATACTGGTGATCACCGAATATGTTGGAGACAAGGTGAGAAAAGATCGGTCGTATTCATCGGCTTCCACCACTGTGTATTTTGATGTGGATGAGAGCAACAAATTCGTGTTGTAGTTGGTAGCGATGCCTCCGAGAAATGCATTGCATCCAAGACCGCTATGCGTAAGGATGTGCGCAATCATGGAACTCGTGGTGGTCTTGCCGTGTGTGCCGGCAACGGCGATCGTTGTCGTTTGTTCGGTGATCAATCCCAACACCTGCGAACGCTTCATCATAGTGTATCCATTCTCCGCAAACCAATTCAGCTCGGTGCTGTCTTTGGGAATGGCCGGTGTATAAATGACAAGTACTTTCGACCGATCCGTGAGTTTTACCACACTTGGAATTTCCATGATAGAGTCGTCGAAATGGACTGCTATATCTTCCATTTGAAGTTCTGTTGTCAATGGTGTTGATGTGCGGTCATAGCCCATCACCATTTTTCCCTGTGAGTTGAAATAGCGCGCCAATGCCGACATGCCAATGCCTCCGATGCCCAGGAAGTAATATATTTCTTTCTCCGAATACATGGCGGAAAGATAGAGTGGAGATCGTTTTTATGGACAGCGAACAAGCCCGTGACAGATCATCACTCGCCGATCAATCGGAAAACTTCTGCGACAATTCGATCTGCTGCATCCGGCATTCCCATTGATGCTATGTTTGCTGAAAGCATGTGTATTTTCTGATCATCACCAAAAAGTTGGGTGACCACTTTTCCCAACTCTTGATGTGCATCGGCATCCTTTACCAAAATTGCAGCATTGCGTAAAACGAGCGACATCGCATTTTTCGTTTGATGATCTTCCGACACATTGGGTGAAGGAATAAATATCGCGGGCTTTTTTACCAGACACATTTCCGAAATACTCATCGCTCCTGCGCGTGAAACGATAACATCAGCCACTGCATATGCGTAGTCCATCTCACTGATGAATTCATGCGCGTGAATACCTTTTTTTCCTGCAGAAAATTCGTTGGCTGTTGCACTATAGGATTTGCCCGTCTGCCACAATATTTGAATACCTGCTTTGGTCCAATCCTCCGCCCAACGACGAACGGCGTGGTTGATGGTGCGCGCTCCGAGACTTCCACCAATGACAAGCAATGTCTTTTTTTTCTTATCCAAGCCGAAATGCTCGATGCCTCGCTCCCACTTGCCGTCGAGTTTGGTCACTTCAGGACGAACAGGATTTCCTGTGATGATAATTTTCTCCTTCGGGAAAAACTTTTCGAGTCCTTCATATGCCACACAAATGCGGTCTACTTTCTTCGACAAAATTTTATTGGTGATACCTGGATATGAATTCTGCTCTTGTATCAATGTCTTGATACCCGCGGATGATGCGGCGCGCAGCAATGGCCCGCTGGCGTAGCCACCTACGCCAATGGCGATGTCCGGACGAAATTCGCGAATGATCCTTTTTGCCTTCAATAAACTCGCGATAATTTTGAATGGCACGAGCAAATTCTTCCATGTGATGCGTCGTTGAATACCGACGATAGGTAAACCGATGATTTTATATCCCGCTGCCGGAACTTTTTCCATTTCCATTTTCCCCTCCGCACCTACGAATAAAATTTCCGCATTCGGCCTTTGCGCCTGAATCGTTTTGGCAATCGCCACTGCCGGAAAAATATGTCCACCGGTTCCTCCTCCGCTAATGATCACTTTCATTCAAAAAAAAGTTGTATGGATCGTTTTAAAGATGAATGACCTTTGCATCATCCGATGGCAACATTCTTCATCGGTAGTTCCTCAGCATGCTCTTCTTCCGTTTCATCTTTACTTCTGCAAATACTCAGAATGATGCCGATGGCAAGACAAGTGAACAGCGTGCTGGTTCCGCCCATACTGACCAACGGCAATGGCTGACCTGTCGTCGGAAATAAACTCACCGCAACAGCCATATTAATAAAAGCCTGTATGACGATCATGAAACTTAGTCCAAGCGCTGAGAGCTGCGCGCTCATTTTTGGATTGTTCACCGAGAGCTTGATGGTGCGGAAAAGCAAGATAAGATAAAGCAATACCAACGTGACTCCGCCGAGAATAGATCCGTATTCCTCGATGATGAATGGATAGATCATATCTGAATACGGATGTGGCAAGAAGTTGCGCGAACTACCCGATCCCGGACCTTTTGGAACGATGCCGCCTTCGTAAATAGCATATTTCGCAAGATCCGTTTGATAGTTTCCTTCATCATCATTGTTCACCGTATTGGCGATCCTGTTTTTCCAGGTTTTGTAGCGTTTGGGAAAACCGGTGATTTCACCCACAATGATGATACAAACGATGAGGCCCAAACCGGCCAAAACCAATTTGCTCATGTGTCGGAAAGGAACTCCACCGAGATACATCATCAGAAAACAGATGGCTGCGAGCATAGCAGCGGTAGAAAAATTCGCGGGTAGGATCAATCCGCAGATGAGTGCAATGGGAGCAAGCACGGGAAGAACGCCATTGCGGAAATCATGCAATTGATCACGCTTTAATGCGAGCATTCGAGCTACATAAATAACGAGAACAATTTTCGCAAAATCGCTGGGCTGAAACGTGATGCCGATGATTGGAATGGCGATCCAGCGATTGGCATCATTGAGATTGTGTCCAAAGATCAAAGCGTAAAACAAAAGTCCGGCCGCAATCCAGATCAGCAGTTGAGAGAGACGAGCGAAATATTTGAAGCGAATGCGATGAACATAATACATCAACGCAAATCCGGCAACGATCATCAAAGTGTGCTTCACGAGAAAACGCAAACTGTTGCCATGTGCTTTGTATGCCAATGTGCTGATGGCGCTATACACAGCAAGGATGGAGATGAGCGACAGAAAGAATGTCACCATCCAGATCGTGCGATCGCCTTGCAGTTTATTCAGCAGATTTTTCATCCTTATACTTGAAGAGCGAAACTCCTTCATAAACTTCAAGCACCGAAGAGCCTCGCCCAACGTTTTACACACCATCCTGTGCAAGAACTTGGGATGCACCAGACACTCCGAACCTATCTCTAAATCACCAAATCAAAAATCGCCAAATGAAAAAGGCTGCCACAACTGACAGCCTTTTCATTCAACATATTTTTATCAGTTCATCATCACTCGGCGAGTAACGGCTTTACCGTTTTGCTCAAGTCGAATGAAATAAATTCCCGGATTGCGACCAGACATATCGAAGTGAAATGATTGTTTGCCCATTCCAAGTTGTGAATCAAGAAGAACAGCCACTTCTCTTCCGGTGATATCGATCAATCTCAAAATTGCATTTGCAGGAGTTGCATTGTCCATGTTCACGTGAATGGTGTGGCTATTGAAGTCAACACCGGCGGTGAAATCTGAAACGATGTTGACAACGGTTTCAACCGTCGTCGGGATGGTAGCTTGAAATCCACCAGCCATATTCGGGGAGTGAAACGTGCATACATATCCATAATTACCGGCAACGGTAACGGTGTAATCAAAACTTGTGTTAGCACTTGTTAATGGAGCATCCCATGAAGCCGCACCTGATGGAATAGAAACAGAGGTAGTAGTGTGTGTTCCACTGCTCCAAACGAAATGGATGACATCACCAACGTTCACGTTTGTGATAGCAGGAGCAAAAGTGTTGTTGGTTTGATCGATCGTCACAACCACTGCAGAGCAGGTGCTTACAATCAAAAATGCAGAAAGGGTGAATAAAAAGTAAAGTTTTTTCATAAAAAAATGTGGTTTTTAAAACTACATGTTGCGAAAGTAAGACTAGAGGTGCCTAATGCAAAAGTTAATTTTTTTTCGGAATAACGTGTTACGCAGCAACGGCCAATCTATATGACAACCACGGATGTTTGAGCATTGGTTGCAGTATCCATTTTGGCTTGAAATACAAACTGCTTCTGTTGATCAACAGAAGCTCTGACTGTCTGCGAATACTCAGTTCGTGGCCCTTCTTCAACCAATTTCAATCGCTCACTCATAGTCCGGCTTTGCGTAAGCTTTTTTTTAAAAAGTCATTCTCCACCTTAAGTTGGCCGATTTGCTGATAAAGAT
>JAYTMF010000029.1:0-3342 GCA_043728755.1 Flavobacteriales bacterium | reverse complement strand
GTGCTTCTATTGGCTGCCATCGTGTGGGTTAGACCGGAACAAATGCGCATCATCATGGATGATGCAGTGCCATCCCGTAATTTTGAAATGATGTGGCATATTACTATGTGGTATGTCGTCATACTTTTCATTGAGGCCATCATACAATATGCACAAACGCAATTGGCCAATAAGGTTGCGCAATCAGTAACGCTAGATCTGCGATCTGAACTCTACAAGCACGTGTTGAAATTCAAATTGAGTTATTATGACAAGACTCCGGTAGGACAATTTGTAACGCGGCTCATTTCAGATATTGATGGAATTGCGGATGTATTCTCAGCCGGTATACTTGATATCGTTCGGGATCTTCTCAAACTGGTATTCATCATCGCATTCATGTTTTACCTTGATTGGAAAATGACATTGATCGTGCTCATCCCCATTCCGATTTTAGTGTACGCAACAAGGATATTTCAGCAGGCCGTTAAAACTTCTTTCAACGATGTGAGAAATGAAGTTGCACGCATCAATGTGTTTGTTCAGGAACATGTTTCAGGAATGAACATCGTACAAATTTTCAACAGAGAGAAAAGAGAAAAAGAAAAATTCACTCAGATCAACCGTGAACACCGTGATGCGCATATTCGCGGAATATGGGCCTACTCTATTTTCTTTCCTGTCGTTGAATTGTTATCCGCTGCATCCGTTGCGTTGATGATCTGGTGGGGGTTAGGCGAATCGCTGGAAGGAAAAATTACTCCAGGAATTCTTTTGGAATTTTCCATTTTCATTACGATGATGTATCGACCCATCCGCCAAATGGCAGATAATTTCAATGTGCTTCAAATGGGAGTAGTCAATGCTGAAAGAGTTTTTAATCTTCTCGATACAGACGCGTTTCAGCCCGATGACGGAAAGGAACATCCTGAATTGCTTCAAGGCCGAATATCTATAGAGCATCTTTGGTTTGCATATCGTGATGATCAATTTGTTCTCAAGGATATTCATCTGGAAATAAAAGCCGGTGAAATGATCGCATTCGTTGGCGCAACAGGATCAGGAAAAACCAGTCTGGCTAGTTTGATCAATCGGTATTACGATTTTCAAAAAGGTGAGTTGAAAATTGACAACATTCCTGTGCGGGATCTTTCGCTGGCCACATTGAGAAAAAATGTCGGATTCGTGACTCAGGATGTATTCCTGTTCAATGATACCATTTTCAACAATATCACCTTACACGATCCAAACACAACGATGGAGGCAGTAATCCATGCGAGCCAACAAATCGGCACACATGACTTCATCATGAAACTTCCCGGTGGTTACAACTACAACGTGCGGGAAAGAGGTGGAATGCTCAGCGCAGGACAGCGTCAGCTTATATCATTTATCCGAGCGTATGTGCAGAACTCAAAAATTCTGATTCTGGATGAGGCAACCTCGAGTGTGGATACTCAAACCGAATTGCTGATTCAATATGCCACGGAACAATTGACAAGTAACAGAACAAGCATCGTCATTGCGCACAGACTTTCTACCATTCGTCGCGCAGATAAAATCGTAGTGATGGACAAGGGAGTCATTTCTGAAACAGGAACACATGACGAACTACTTCAGAAGAATGGAGTCTATAAAAAACTTTTCGAATTGCAATTTCAGGATTGAATTCGCTCATTCAAATTCATCACACATTAAGATTTCACATACAAAAAAAAAACCATCCAACGAATTGGATGGCTCTTGGTTTCAAAATTCACCTTTGCAAATGTGCCAGGCAAACTTCAACGCAGAAAAGCTTGCAGACTTTTCTACTATTTTAAAAACGGTTGAAAAAAAACTGTATCACCATTGGTGATTCTCCAAAGGTAATTTCCCGACCTCAATCCCAAATCTCCGAGTACGATTTTATGTTTTGTAGCAGGAAGATTTTCTTCCAGCACCTTTTCAACAAGACGACCTTGTGAATCAATAATCTCAATTCTTGTGATTGCGGCTTCGGTCAATACAAAACTCAGAACACTTTTGTCGGACAAAGGATTCGGATAACACTCAAACGCGAATGGATTGTCGTTCGATGCTTCCACGCTTGAAGGTGAGAAACCTACAAATCGCACAGTTCCATTTCCGGAATTGGGAATGATGAGGGTATCAATATCTTCAGCGTAAGCGATATCGGCGGGTGAATCAAGGCCACCAACTACTGTGATGATTTCGCTCACTGCAAATTCATTGCTGTACTTTGTAATCCTATTGGGACTCCAACTCGCAACATAAAAATTGCCATAGTTGTCGTTGTCAATGCCGTCAATATTGCCAATTCCGCTTGTGTTCACCAATGTTGTTACAGTATAATCACTCAAAGCAACTGCTTTGACCTTAGCATTTGTGCCGCCCCAATTGACAAAGACCAAACGATCATTGACACCATCATAGCATATACCGTTGGGTGTCGTTACGGTATTGCTCACCACTTGAACATACGTGGGCGAACCCAATGATGTATAGTCGATTTCATAAATCGTCTTACCGTTGAAATCTGTCACCCAGATGCGATGATCATCATCACTTGCCATGCCATTTAAAAATTGCGCACCTGTGATTGTAATGTTGGAAATGAGTAATCCAGTTGTAAGATCAAAAGATTTCACGGCGCTACCGACAATAGTGTAGAGAGCGTTGCCCATTACTTCCATACCGTAATTCGCAGCAGGCGCGGTACCGAAATAGGCAACCGCAGTTCCGCTGCCATCTACTTCAACAACGCTTGATCCATTGCTGATGAGAAAGCGATGATTGATCGAGTCGTACTCAGCTGACTCAATTTGGTTGAGCGATTGAGCGTTCAACTGAACGACCAGGATAATATTCAATACAAGCAATGACGTATTGCGTAGCATTTTTTTCATAAAACGAGTGGTTGAAATTGTGTTATTTTTCCTTTGCAGCCGTAAACATCGGCTGTTGCACAAAAATAGCAGATTCTATTTTTGCGTATACAAGGAATGCTGCCACGGGCAATTACTGAATGCCTTTTTTCCTCGTCTCTCGAGAGCAAGTGATAACACGAGTTGCGCACCAGCGCATTACGGTGTGACGCGCATGCGCATTTTCAGCTTCTTGCAAGAGTATATTCGCTGGATTTCTAATCAAAATTTGAATGACCGGTCGATTACACAATCTGGATTATCTGCGTGGACTTGCCGCTTCCGGAATCATGATCTACCACTATCTCACCTGGACGTTTGGGCGATATCAATCTGAGGATTTCATAGGAAGAGTTGGGGTTTATGGCGTATCGATTTTTTATGTACTCAGCGGACTTACCTTATTCTATGTGTACTACGACAAGATGGTTCCAAC
>JAYTMF010000028.1:0-6099 GCA_043728755.1 Flavobacteriales bacterium | reverse complement strand
AAAGTAAAGCACACCAAGCCCGGCAAGAGAGCCGGAAATGAATTGAGTGATCTGGTAGTGGAAAGCATAAATGATATCGCAGAAGAAGATGGTTGGGTTTTTCTTGGAGTTTTGGGCAATTTGATTCTCAAGAAACGCACGGACTTTGATCCAAGAAATTATGGTAAGCGCAAGTTGATAGATCTTATCCGTACCATACCTGAAATTGAGGTTGACGATAGAAAAATAGGCAAGAGCAATATTTCTCATTTCTTCGTGCGAGTAAAAAATAATTGACCATTCTGAGTGAACATGCGGACGCTTTTTTTGTTTACGTATGGCGGAGATCTTTTCCGCATTAATTTATAAATTCAATGGATCAAAAGGTTGTCATCACCGGAGGAACCGGTTTCCTAGGTAAATACCTTCACGAAAAATTCGCAGCTGATGGATTCCGTGTCATTATCATTTCAAGATCTTCCGGTGTTGCATGGAATGATAAGAACGCACTTATTGAAGCTTTGAATGGAGCTTCTTTATTAATCAATCTCGCCGGGAAATCTGTGAATTGCAGATACAACGATAGGAACAAGAAGTTGATCATGATGTCACGTATTCAGACAACACGCTTATTGGGAGAGGCGATTTCAGAATGCGCTTCACCTCCCGCAGTTTGGATGAATGCAAGTTCTGCAACCATATACCGCGATGAATATTCTCGTCCCAATACCGAGGCTGATAGCATTACTGGAAATGGATTTTCTATTGATGTAAGCAAAGCTTGGGAGTCCACTTTTTTTTCTTTTAGTTCGACTGCTACGCGAATGGTTGCCTTGCGCATTACTATCGTGCTCGGAAAAGACGGAGGAGTGATTCCCATCTATAAGAATCTAGTAAGGTTCGGTCTTGGCGGAAGACAAGGCAACGGCCAACAGATGTTCAGTTGGATCCATATCGAAGATATGTATCGCTTGATTCATTTCATCCTCGCGAATAAAAGTATTACCGGTCCTGTCAATTGTGCTTCACCGGTTGCGGTAACGAACGAAATGTTCATGTCCACATTTCGAGCTGTAATGAATGTGTCTTTTGGGTTGCCGGGTCCGAAATGGTTGTTGAGCATGGGAACAGTTTTGATTGGAACAGAACCTGAGCTGATTTTCAAAAGTCGATGGGTTGTTCCCGATAAACTGCTTCACGCCGGTTTCGATTTTCGATACAATGAAATTAATGAAGCATTGAAAGATCTCAATAGATAGTTTATTCGGAAACAAAAGATAGAGTTTGTCGTAGAGGTTGGTTCTATAGCTAAACCCTATGATCGCAATCAGAATTTCACAAGAATTAGAGCTTGAAGGTGAACCTTCGGAGTTCTTCAATGTTGTAGCCGACATCCCACACTGGTATATCTGGAGTACAAACTTCTTCCATGCCTCGCTCGATAGTCGGTTCGAAATAGGTGCTCGGGGAACTGCCATTCCGAAATTGTACAGAATAGCTCCTTTTATCGTTGTGGATATTATCAAAGACAGTTTAATCGAAATTGATTTTTTGATCTCAATGTCTAAGATCAATGTGACATATGAATTTATTTCAGCTTCAAAGAATCGGACGAAGATGAAGTTGACAGTTCGAAATGCCAGTTTCTACGGTTGGATGCTATATTTTATTCGAGGAAAGGCTTTTCGTCGGGATTTTGAAAAATCTATTGAAGCAATAGGTAAACAAGTACTTTCTTTGCGCAAGAAGAAATAGTTCAGAATTGAGATAAGCAAATGATTTTTAAGAGGGAATTTAGATTCGAGGGCATATTCAAAGGCCGCGTGGAAGAATATTTTCAGGTGGTTGCGAATATATCAAAATGGGACAGATGGAATCCGAATGTGCATTACATGATTTTGGATACGCCATTTCGCAAAGGAGCCACAGGCAGAAGCATCCCCACTCAATTCACACCAACCAATTTCGAGATTACTGAGGTGATCCACAATGAGCGCATTGTCATTCGATTTAAGCTAGCCATCGGATCAATGACCATCGACTATAACTTCGAACGCGAGGATGACGATTCTACTTTTATCAGGCGCATTTCTACCGCTAGAGGAATCACAGCTTTTCTTATCTACACCATGAATTCAAAACGCATCGACAAGGAGTTCGGTGAGACATTACAATGTCTTGAATCCCAAGTTGAATTTGAGAAATTTGACAGAGCTGCAAAATCACGTGCGATTGACACTACGGCTGGCTGATCTTTTCTAGATCTGAACAACGGAGTAATTTTTCCCGGTTCTATATCGGTAGTATTTTGTGATTCCGAATGAATCGATAGTTTGCTCAAGGCATGCTAATGTTTCATCGAAATGCACATAAAAAAAACAGGTTGCCCTGTTTAAATTTTTCTTAGCTACATAGGTTGAATATTATACCAATGTGATTTATAAAACAGTACAATGTTTGAGAAATCATACAGTGGTAATTGCCGATGGATACACGTGTTTAGTTCAATCTGGCGAAGCAAAGATTGGACTATTACACTTGTCCAATCGGTATTATCTCTCGCTCAATACTTCCTCTTCTTTGTTGTATTCATCAGCAGCCATCCAGAGTTCCTCTTCTTTCGGCTTTTCAAGAAAGTAACTTCCCCCACCAATGGAGATACCAATAGCCATTACGGGATTGAATTTTATGGCGTTGTTCGATTGTCGAATAATGTTTGCGGCGATAATTCCGCTACCAATACCTATCATGCTCCATTGCAGAATCTTGTAATTGCGATATCTTTTCAGGTGTGTCATGCAGTTTGCATTATCACTGAGGTCGAAGATGAGATTTCGGTATTTCGCAGCTCGAATAGGAGAATCTCCTTTCGAGTAATATTCCAAAGCGTCACCAGAAGCGAGCATCGGATCCTGATTGTTATTCGTGCCTTCCGTTTTCAGCGTTTCGCTTCCATATACGGAAAGATCAATTTCTTCGAAAAGATTGATCCTTCCTGATTTGATCCGCATTGCGTATCGCTCTGCGTTCAATCCATGTATTTTACACATGTTTGCGAAGTAGCCGTGGTTGTTCTGGAAGTATGCAACGGTTGGCGACTCATACGTTTCATCTTGCAATGAAAAATAGGACTGGCGCATGATTGGTGATTCATACAGAAGATTCTCTCCGGTGATTTGATCACCTGAGAAAAGTATTATCTTATGATTTGGTTTCGTTAATTGTGCATGAACGGTCAATAGTCCGATACAGGCAAGGGTAGTGAAAAGTGCTTTCATTCGAATTATAATGTGCACTTTGTACGGCGGATGTCCTAAAGCGTTGCACTCATCGGCTGATTTTTTTTCTCGAACATGCTATTGACTCAAAAGAAAGATTATCGGATAAAATGTATTTCACTCCCCAATTTTATATCCTGCCATTCATAATTTATCATTAAACATCATTCCATCAACCTGCTTCTCCTGCTTCAAGTTCTTTCAATATTTTGTTGACGTCTTCTTCTGTAGTTGTTAGCTTTTGCTTGCAAATTTTTATGAGCTCAGCGGCTCTTTTCACTTTAGCAGAAAGTTCGTCAACGGAGATTTCGCCTTGTTCGATTTCTTCTACAATCAACTGAAGTTCTTCAAAGGCTTTGGTGTATGTAATGGGTTCGCTCATATTTTTTTTTCTGTTAGGGATTCAACTTTGCTTGCAATATTTCCATCTAGAATTTGCGTTATCAGTCTGTCTTCTGGTTTTACATCGCGGATACTTTTAACAACCTTGCCGTTCAGCAAAGTAATGCTATACCCTCTTTTAAGGACGCTTTCCGGACTCATATTGAGGATGTTTTTTTCGAGTGAAAGCATTTCAGCACGCGCTGTTTTCAAATTCGTTGTCACATCTTTTTGTAGGGTAGTAACAGATTGTATTACGTCTCTGTGTTTTCCTGTAAATAGCAGTTGGGAACTTTTTGCAAGTTGAAGACGATTGTCGAGGATCCATTCGCGCTCTTTCCTAAAGGTATAAACTGCAGTTTGGATCATGTTTCCCGAAAGTGTATTTAGCCGGTTGTTGTTTTTGAGAAGCAAGTTGCCTGTGATCGATCTGAACAACCTAGCTTCCGATTGAAGGACAGAGTTGACAGAAGTCAATAGATTGCGTGATTCGCGAATAATGATTTCGCGGGCATCATTCACAGGGTTTGCAAACTGATGAAATTGTTGAAGCAGAAATTCTGCAAGTTTAGTGGGAGTAATTGAATTCTGAAATGAGACCATCTCACTCACCGTTTCATTTGTAGCGTGTCCTATGCCGGTGAGAATGGGCAGTGGAAACATCGAGATGTTTTTTGCCAGTACGTAATTGTTATAGCAAGACAATCCAACGTCTCCGCCACCACCACGAATGATGGCAACGAGATCGAAGTGATGTTTTACTTTTTCAATTTGAGACAATTGAAAATTGATAGATTCTATTGCATTCTCTCCCTGCAGAATGGCAGGAAATAGCATGTGAAAGAATTTGTATCCCCATGGATTATTTTCGATCACTTCCATGAAGTCCGCGTAGCCTTTGCTGGTTTCTACAGAGATGATGGCCAGCCTTTGTGGTAAAAGGGGTAATATGTTTTTCTTATTTCTGTCATAAAGATTTTCTTTCTTCAGTCGATCAATGGTTTCCTGTTTTTCCTTCTCAAGATCGCCCAGTGTGAATGAAGGGTCGATGTCGAGGATGTGCAATGACAAACCGTAAGACGGATCGAATTTCACTCTCGCCAAAAAGAAAATTTTGATGCCTTCCTTCAAGGGTTCTTTTAGGACTTTTAGAAAACTTGCATTGACTCTTTTGAAGTCGTCAGCCCACAATGTGGATCTCATTTGAGCTACCACTTTTCCATCGACCTTTTCAACCAACTCCGGATAGCAATGGCCTGAGTGACTATAATAATTGAGCTTATTCATCTCCGCCTTGATCCAGAAGGATGAAGCATAGCGGTCAGACAGTGTTTTTTGAATACTGCGGGTTACTTCGAGAAGAGAAAATATTTTTTTGTCCAGTATTATTTCAGGCATTTATGGATGAAATATTTTGAGTATCAATGAAAGAATATCGGGTTGCCATTTTCCATGTAAAAATCAGTCAAAATTCACTTTCACAGAAAAGAAGTTATGCCTTTGTCCTTGGGCTGACTTCGAGAAAATAAGGGCACCTGGTTCGCTCGATGGCTGAAGAAATCATTGGGTTTGGGCAGTTTATCTCTCCTGTTCATAGGAAGAATGAAAAAAAGAGCTTTCTTATATCCTTTGTTATCAGGAGAATAATCACAAATACGTGCAGAAAGAAGATTTCCGTTTTGAAAGAGAGGATTTGAAATTAGATTTGCCGCGGAGAGTTGGCAGAGTGGTCGATTGCGGCAGTCTTGAAAACTGTTGAACTGAAAGGTTCCTGGGGTTCGAATCCCTAACTCTCCGCAAGAAAAGTGAATGAAGAAATCCGGCTTGTCCGGATTTTTTCATTTGAGGGGCCTGCCTCATCTGAAGCAAAGCTTCAAGTGAGGCAGGCCCCTCAAATGAAAAAACAGCGTTAGCGATGTTTTCTTCAATCACTTTTCTTGTGTCCACACACCCACTGCGGATCATGAAATTATCCCTTTTCAACTCTGCAAAGCTTCCAAGTGAGGCAGGCCCCACAAATGAAAAAACAGCGTTAGCGATGTTTTCTTCAATCCCTTTTCTTGTGTCCACACACCCATTGCGGATCATGAAATAATCCCTTTTCAACTCTGCAAAGCTTCCAAGTGAGGCAGGCCCCTCAAATGAAAAAAACAGCGTTATCACAAGCGGGCTGCTCAGCAAGTACCATACACCAAATCCGCATAGTTGACGCAATTGAAGATGAGGAATCACCATCACAGATGCTTCAACTCTATCCAAATCCGGCAGATCATTGTGTTCACGTCTATTCGATGGAAGGTATAAGAATTCACATAAGTGATTTGATGTGCAAGCAAATCACCGAGACGCAAACCATTGGAGCCAATCAAACGGAGATCGTTTCGATTGAGCAATTGCCCGCAGGAATTTATCAATGGATAGCAAGTAATCTGAAGGGTAATTCGTGCAAGCGATTTGAATT
>JAYTMF010000027.1:0-2478 GCA_043728755.1 Flavobacteriales bacterium | reverse complement strand
CAGGGTTTGGAAAACCGATGACCTTGGTGCAGGTAGTAGGAATATTTTCTACTTCAACACTGCCTTGAAAGGCGAGATCGTCTACCCACAGGTAATCACCATCAGTAGGGTTTGTGCCACTTGCAGACAACACAATCATACAAGAGTCAGGGGTTCCGTCATCTGTATATACGAGTGGTATTTCAAAATTCGACCAGCTCAACGCCATGCCCGACAATTGCTGATGCTTTGTTGCCACAGGAACTCGAGCATTCAACGAGGCATCCCATCTTGTAAGAAATATATCTATATAACCCTGAGAAGAGCCAACGATCATGTGTTGCCATTTGCCGCTCAATTTCTCGGGACGATCGGCAAAAGGAACACCCAAAAATGGAGTAGCAGTGACCACATCCAATTGTCCGGCAACCGCTATGCCTTTGAAAATGGTCGCGTTGAAGGCCTTGCTCGTGAGTTTGATAAAAGATGCCCCGGGATTGCCAGGAGTACCTTTCGTGCATGTAAAAACACTCACTTCTGCTGTATAATCATTCAAGGTTTGCCAACCCACAGGATTGTTGTATGCGCCCATGTTGGTCCAGTTTTCGAAACCTCCGTTGGGGATCTGGGCATTCATGTCAAAAAAGGAAAGACACAGCAATGTAAATGTGCCCATGGAAAGGAGAAGTGATTTCATTTGATATTGGTGACTTATCAGAAAGACAAAACTAGCGGGTATTCGATTATTCTGAATGAGTCAATAAAAATTAGATTCACACACAATCAACGGCATTTGCATACATTTGGCACCAATCAAATCAGCACGTTTGTATGTGGCAAGAAAAAGACAATAAGCTCGTTCGTGAATTCCGATTTAAGGATTTTCAGGAAGCGTTCACTTTCATGACGAGAGTGGCTTTCATCAGTGAAAAGTCAGGACATCATCCCGCGTGGTTCAATGTGTACAACTATGTGCGTGTTGAATTGAGCACCCACGATGCAGGGGATATCATTACAGATAAGGACAGAAAACTTGCGCTAGCCATCGACGAAATTCTTCAGTAGGTAGAAATACCTTCAATAAACAAAAGTATATACCTAAATTCGCCAGCCCTTTCTGAGGAAGAGACAACGTGTTATTACCGGAGGAAGAAATCGAACAACTTGCTTTTTTATGACTGAAATTAAGGAAAAGGCAACGGTCAATGTCACCGCAGCCTCTATCACTGGCCGAATGTCAGCCTTTGATCATGAGCAATTGGTTTTTTGCCAGGATGGAGAGACCGGCCTGAAATCTATTATCGCAATTCACAATACTGTATTAGGTCCTGCTGTTGGAGGCACTCGCATGTGGTCCTATGCCAGCGAAGAGGATGCTATCACGGATGCACTGCGACTTTCACGCGGAATGACTTATAAAAACGCGCTTGCCGGATTGAACATCGGCGGAGGAAAGGCCGTTATTATTGGCGATGCCCGAAAAGATAAATCGGAAGCACTTATGCGCCGTTTCGGCAAATTCGTAAACAGTGTCGGCGGAAAATATATCACTGCGGAAGACGTGGGAATTTCCACCAAAGACATGGAATATGTCCGACAGGAAACCAAACATGTCGTTGGTTTGCCCGAGTACCTTGGAGGCAGTGGCGATCCAAGTCCTGTGACCGCTTTTGGTGTTTACATGGGAATGAAGGCCAGCAACAAAACGGTGACAGGAAGTGATTCTCTGACCGGAAAAAAGATTCTCGTTCAAGGTGTTGGGCATGTGGGTGAATACCTCGTGGAACTGCTGGTGAAGGAAAATGCCGAAGTTGTCATTGCCGATATTTATGAAGACCGCGTGAAGGACGTCGTGACTAAATATGGCGTGAAAGCCATTCATGTCAACGACGTATACAAGGAATCAATGGATATATATAGCCCATGCGCTCTCGGAGCTACTGTGAATGACGATACACTTGACCAGTTGAAATGCAGCATCATTTGTGGCGCGGCCAACAATCAATTGAAAGATGAAACCATTCATGGCGTGGACGTGTTGAAAAGGGGAATTCTTTATGCTCCGGATTACCTGGTGAATGCCGGTGGTATCATCAATTGTTATTGGGAAATTGTTGGATACAACCGACAGGCAGCACTTGCCCAAGCAGAGGGGATTTATGAAACGGCACTCAAAATTTTCAGGAAATCTTCTGAAGAGAATATTCCGACTTATCTCGCAGCCAATAAACTTGCTGAAGCGCGGATTGCTGCTATTGGAAAAATTAAACTGACCTATTAACTCTAATACAGAACTAAAAACGAATAATTGTTTTACTACTCATGTTGAATCGCAGACAAATCAGAATCAAAGTGATGCAAATCCTCTTCGCATATTACAGCGAAGAGAAGCCGGATATCGTGTTGTATGAAAGGATTCTGTTCGACAGTTTCGATCGCTTCCGCGATTTATACATCGGCCTGTTATTACTTCCTGCTGAAATGCAGGCGAAGGCTATA
>JAYTMF010000026.1:0-6961 GCA_043728755.1 Flavobacteriales bacterium | reverse complement strand
GATCAATAAAACTGCATCTCCTAAGTTGTCACTCTCAAATGATTTGATGCTGGATCAGATATCATTTTTTCCAAATCCAAACAACGGCATATTGAATCTGAATTTCAAAACGAGCGAAAAGAAACCTGTAAAAGTGCTTCTGTATAGCGGCAGTGGAGAAATTATTTATCAGGAAGAAAGATCGAATTTCGACGGCAACTACAGCAAGACCATTGATATTTCAAATGAACCCGATGGCTCATACTTTTTGCAGATCATTCAGAATGAAAAGAGTTATAGCAAAAAAATCATCAAAGGCTCCTGATTAATTCAGGAAAACAGATTATACCAATGTGATTTATAAGAACAGGCCAATGTTTGAAAAATCATACAGTGGTAAATGCCGATGGATACAAATGTTTAGTTCAATCTGGCGAAGCAAAGATTGGACTAGGACACTTGTCCAATCGGTATTGCGTTTATTCGCATAAGCAATGGCTTAAAAGAAAAGCTATCAGAATTATTCTGATGGCTTTTTCATTACCTCTATTATTGCAATCATGCGGGTCTTATTCATCCTCAATGCAAGCAAACGAAAAATCAGGAGAATTCCAGCGGCGCTCTCCGTGCATAAAAGTAAAGAGGACAATTTCGAACACATCTTTACTAAAAGAAAAGGGCATGCCATCGAAATAACGCTTCAAAACGCAGGCAACTTTGATGTAATAGTGCCGGTAGGAGGAGATGGCACCATCCACGAATGCGTCAACGGAATGATGCAATTTAAAATGCACTATCCGGAAAAACAAGTAGCAGCAATTGCACCATGGCCGATGGGTTCGGGAAACGATTTTGCAAGAAATTTCCAATGGACTTCTAAAGCTTCAGATATGATGGAGCGATTACAGTCCCGAACTACAAAAACGATAGATGTGGGCTCCGTCCAATTTGAAGATGGACAGACGCGCTATTTCATCAATGAACTGAGCATGGGACTTGGACCTGATGTAGTCAGGATGATTGAGAAATTTCCAAGACTTTTCCCCGGGAAGCTAAAATTCGCCTTCGCCATACTCATTACTTTTCTCTATTACAAAAGGAAAAGAATGGACGTGCAGGGCGCTGGTTTTCTTCATCAAGACAATACAATGGCTTTTGTCGTTTCAAATGGAAAGTACTTTGGAAGTGGCATTGGCATTTCGCCGGAAGCAGAACTCAATGATGGTTTATTGAATGTGACCATCATCGGAAACGTATCTCTGTTCGATTACTTGAGACAACTGGGAACACTGAAGCGATGCGAAAAAGTGAATCATCCCAAAGTGAGTTATCATGTGTTAGAAAACTTACAAATTCTCACTCAAGGTTCTATGGAAACCGACGGCGAATTGAGCGCACCCGCACCTGCGAAAATTCAAATTATCAAATCAGTTCTGGAAATTTTGTAAGCCGATAGTGACTGCATTGCTTCGTGGAATTGTTATGCAATCCAATCCTTCCCGGTTCGAAATACAGTACCCTTGAAATGCGCTACAGCATTATTGTCCTGATTCAATACTGTGATATAATAAAGCGCTGTGCGAGTGGTCAAACTCATTTCCTTCACCTCAGTGGTGAGCACATCATTCTCCTTCACAGGTAAAACATGAGAAATAGAAGTTTCAATGGATACACTTTGAATGCCGTGACTATTGCTTGCAAATGCGAGCGCACTATCAGCGAGCGAATAGGCAATACCTCCGTGTGCAATTGAAAAACCATTCAACATTTCGCCACGCACTTTCATGCGCAAAACTGAAACTCCAGGTCCGTCTTTCAAGCGCACTATACCCAACCACTGAGACATTGGATCATTGTTGTACATTTTATCAACGATCCATTTTGCCTTTTCCTCTTCATTCGTCATGTTTTAAATTTTGCTTTCGTACAAAGTAAATCAACTTTAGCCTGTAAATTTGAAGAACAGAAAATGTCCTACGTGAAGAAAATCTCACCTTCAAAAAATATTCTTGCCCTTGGCTTCATTGCGACACAATTGAAAAGCCCTTTGCTCGTCGGAATGCTTTTGCTTAGTCATTGTGTTGGTTCGGCCCAAAAAACTTCGGAGGACGACTACGCATCGTCAGATAAAAAAGAATCGAAACGCGAACAAAAAGTGTCCTTCAAAGATCGTCTAGTATATGGTGGAAACATTGGCGGCTACTTCGGGACACGCTCCTTCTTACAGCTCAATCCGATGGTAGGATATAAAACTACAAGTTGGTGGTTGAATGGTGTAGGACTCAATTACATTTATGCTTCGGGTGGCGGTATCAAACAGCATGTCTATGGAGCGAGTGTATGGAGTAGGGCCTACATTTACAAGTCACTTATGCTGCATACTGAATTTGAAATGCTCAATTTGAATTACACTGCACAAAATGGAGCGCGCTTCGATGCCCAGGTGCCCGTTTGGTTTGTCGGTGCCGGTTATCAAACCCGATCAAACGGAATCGGACTTGGTTTCATGATTTTGTATGATCTCATTCAGGATCCGAATTCTCCGTACTCCATTCCTGTTTTTCGCGTTGGCGGATTGATTGGGTTCTAACTCGGAATTGTATCCTTCACAGTCGATGGAATTTTTTCTTCCTTCATTACTGAATCCGGTGCGTCAATTTCGTCGACCTTTTCCAGAGGTAGATTTTTCTGACCATCTTCCTCATCAATGATCACGGGAAGATCCTCAATGTGGACATCCTTCAATTTTTTCTCTGTATCCTTCTCGATTTTCAATCGCTCTTCCTTTGGAATTTCCTTATTGTAACGTGAAAAATAATCATCACCGATCAATCGCATGAGATGAGCAATCTGCGATTGCCTTTTCTTCATGTATGAACCGGGTTTGGTCACACTGTATTTCTGTGGATTGGGCAGACATGCGGCTATCAGTGCTGCCTGCTCACGCGACAGGGACGATGCGCTCTCATCAAAGTAATCCTTTGATGCGGCACCAATTCCGAATTTACATGGGCCCATTTCGATGACATTGAGATAAACCTCCATGATGCGATCCTTTCCCCATATAAATTCAATGAGATAGGTGAAATAAACTTCAAAGCCTTTGCGCAGCCACTTATTCCATTTCGCCTTACCCGGCCACAGAAAAACATTCTTAGCAGTTTGTTGCGAAATAGTACTTGCACCCCGATACTTTCCTTTCTTCAACCCAACCGACTCGTTGTACTTCTTCGCCTTTTCTACCGCTCCCCAATCAATACCACCGTGCTTCATGAAGTTATTGTCTTCACTTGCGACAACGGCCAATTTCATGTTGTTAGAAATTTCGTCACCGTCAACCCAATCCTTATGAAATGTGCTTCCGGGTGGACAATCGCACGTCAATTGCAAATAAGTAGTAGGTGGATTTATCCATTTATAAATCAGCACCCACAAGATGCTAAATAATAAAAAAGAGAGACTTAATTTCCAACAAAACCGCCAAATACGACGCGCTTTTGAAATTGTTTCTGTTTTATTTTTTGATTTGCCGAACAAGGAATTTCTATTGTGCATTCATCACGTCACGCTTCATTACTTTTCATCATAAGTTCAATAGACTTTTGACAACTCTTTTTATTGAATGCCAAGTTTGTTGCGAATTTCTCGTGGTATAGCATCCTTGTGCACCATGATTCCGATGGTCTTCATTTGAAAATAATTCCGTGAGACATACTGGTAGCCACCATAAAGATTATCGGGACCCCATGAATTCTTTGTCAAATAATAAATCGTTCCATTCTGATCTTTGGCTTTTCCTGTAATGTGCATCAAATGATCATCGGTCGTCTTGAAGTTGTCAAACTCTTCCTGGCGATTTTGCTGCGTGACCACTTTTTCCATTGCCACCTTTGTGAATAGTTCATCTTTCTTCACTTGATCATCCGGAAGTATGCCTATTCCATTGCGAAAAGAAAATCCTTTTTCACTTACATCGGCATCCCAGGCGACTGTAAAACCATTGTCGATGGCATGGTCCATTACCTTTTGAAAATCATCCAAAGGCAAATTATAATAAGTTCCTTTACCCCAATTATCCGGCAATTCAAGCACAAATGACTTGTAAAACGGATGGTGCTGGAATGAGGTCAATGTGACATAATCTGAGGCTTTCAATTTCATGGCATCACGAAAGCTTGAAGGCGAATATTCTTTTCCTTCATATTGAAATGCACTCGGCGCCACGCCAATTGAGGAATTCAAAATCTGCTCCACATCGGCTTTCCATTCAACAGATCCGTCAATGGATTTTTTGTCGAGTATTTCCTTCATTATTTTTTCTAATGATGTATCCATTCCGGAATGGTTATACTCCTTCTTTCCGTCCGGCAATCCGACAAATGCACTTTCCGGAACTATGCCATGTTCATCCATTACAGTAATAACATCATGACTTAACCCTCCTGCACTGAATTGCTGCTTACCCTGATATCTGAGATACGAATCGGCCTTTTTCAAATACGCAATTCTTACATTATACATTTCTGAAAGATCAACTGGTTTGTTGCCCAAGCGAATAATCTCCGACTCAAGAAACGACATGGTGGCAAAACTCCAGCATGTGCCGGTGGCACTCTGGTTCTCTATCTGTCCGGCTGCATTTTCCTTGAGTTTGGTGAATTCGTATGGAGCACGCTTATTTTCACCGGGTTGAGCCACTGCGTTGATTACGCACATGCAGAGCATTACAAAACAAAGTTTCTTCATAGTATTTCAATTGCCTTTATAACTGAATGCAATGATAACGTCATCCACTCGTCGTTTCAACCCTCATTTGTTCAAAGGAGTTGATAATATTTGAGTGGTTATGATGGTGACTGATGCATTTTTGATGCCTTACCTTATTTGCTTTACATGAAAAAAACAATTGCTGTCGTTTGCGGCGGATACAGTGGCGAATCGGCGATCAGCTTTAAGAGCGCGGCTATGGTCATGAACAATATTGACCGATCGAAATATGAGCCATACCAGGTGACGATCACGAAGGATCGCTGGTTCGCAGCGTTAGATTCGAAAGAGGTTGACATCAACAGACATGACTTCAGTATTCCAACTGAAAAAAGTCTCATACATTTTGATGGCGTTTTTATGATCATCCATGGAACACCCGGCGAAAATGGTATAATGCAAGGTTATTTCGAATTGCTAGGCATACCCACAACAACTGGCAATGCGCTAAACATGTCGCTGACATTCAGCAAAAAAATCACGACCCGAGTGTTGTCCACGATGGGATTTACCACAGCAAAAAGTTTGGAACTCAAAGCGCTTGAACCCTACTCGGCCACATTCATTTCTCAACGCGTTGGATTGCCCTGCTTTGTGAAACCCAATTGTGGTGGCAGCAGCATTGGCACATCACGCGTAAATAAACTCGAGGATCTACACATAGCGATTGACAAGGCATTCAACGAAGATGACCGTGTAATCATTGAAGAATATATTGAAGGAACTGAAGTGACTTGCGGTGTCATCGCGCATAAGAATAGAGTGATGGCATTGCCCATCACTGAAATCGTTTCGGAAAAAGAATTCTTCGATTTTGAAGCGAAATATCAAGGGAAATCCCAAGAAATAACTCCCGCACGCTTGCCCCAAAATATCTACACCCGAGTGCAGGAATATTCGGAAGACATCTACAACAAATTGGATTGCCGCGGCATGATTCGCGTCGATTACATCGTTCGTGATGAAGACATCTATGTAATTGAAGTAAATACCACTCCAGGTTTTACCGAGTCAAGCATCATTCCGCAACAGGCGGCAGTAATCGGCATGAGCAAAACAGAACTTATTTCAACGGTGATTGAAAGTTGCATCTGAGCAAATCCAATGAATATGTTTAAGGCATCAACGTCGGTGGTTCGTTGTCCGTTTGGTGCGTCCGCGATGACCTTCTTTGACGGATGTAAGTTCTTATGAGCAAAATTGTGGTTATGCCAATAAAACCAATAATGATATAACCTACGTAATGCTCCACTGCCGGAAACTGGGAGCCAAGATAAAAACCGATAAGACTGAGTGAAGTAATCCACAAGGCTGCTCCAACGAGATTGAAGAACATCAAAGTTGCAAATGGCACTTTTATTACTCCGGCGATGATGGGAGCGAAAGTTCTGATAATAGGTAAAAACCTACCCAAAACTAAAGTCTTTCCGCCATGCCTTTTATAAAAGGACTGTGTGATATCCAGATATTTTCTTTTGAAGATCAGAGAATCTTTTCGATCAAAGAGTGCCGGCCCCACGCGCCTACCGAAAATATAACCGAACAAACTTCCGCAGACTGCCGCAACAAACATTGCAATGGTCAATGGTATGATATCCACATGGAGCAATTCTGGCTTTGAGGCGCATATCAAACCGGCCAGAAATACCAGTGAATCGCCGGGAAGAAAAAAACCTACTACCAATCCATTTTCAGCGAAGATGACAATCAATAGCAAAACAAGCCCCCCATGTTGAATGATTGACTCCGGATTTGTAAGTTGCTTCAGGAATTCCCAAACTTCCATTAGCGCAATATAAAAACAATACTATACCGATGGAATCAAAAATGGTATTTCATGTCCACACTTTTGTGCCCTCCGAGCAATTTGCGCAGATGTCTATATCCCTTCGGCTTCGGAATAGACTACTTCTAAAACGACGGTAACTGTCGCTATTCCATATTTCTGATAGAGAAACACACCTTAAATCTCCCAGTTGATGGGTAGCATCCTTATCAAAGCAACACGGTACCACTTTTCCGTCCCATGTGATCACACAGCCACTCCACATACGCCAGCAATGATCATCCAGTTTGTTGCGTATGCGATAAGTGCCATCGCCCATTTTCTTATACCGGCTGTACAGTTCATTTTCCGGTATCAAGGCATTTCCATTTTCATAATCATACACCTGGGCTGATTTAAATCTCACCTCATCCACACCCAATTGCGCGC
>JAYTMF010000025.1:0-5902 GCA_043728755.1 Flavobacteriales bacterium | reverse complement strand
TGTTCCATTCGTATTCCAGTTGGTTACCCAGTTTGGAAAATTCTCTGCATAATTCTGCGTCTGACCAATGTTGATTCCCTCAGGCAAGTACTTCATTTCTGCTTGATCGAGGTAATCAAGCGATGCTGTGCCGCGCAATGACCAGTAATCGTTCAGCACGACCGTCACGGCATGGTTCGTAATAAGTCGTTTGTCCACATTGATCCACTTTCTCAATTCGCGATATGCAACTGGATTGGAATACCCATTGTTCCACATAAAATAATTGGTGCCGGAGCTGTCGTAAACGGGGAAATAGGGGAGGGCCGTTGACATCGCTTCTCCAATACCTCCGCTCCATGCGGCATCTACACGGCGATTGATGCTTTGTGTATAAGATAGGCCGGCTGAATAACTCACTTTCTTCGTAAGTTTTAAATCAAGATTCAATCTTGCGGTATTTCTGACGAATCTGTTGCCAATAATGTAAGAACCGTTGTCCTCATTTCCGAGACTACCGTAAAGCTTCAAATAATCGTTTACATATCCAATACCGACATTGTATGATTGCTTAATGCCGACACCGGTCAATTCATCAAACCAGTTCGTATTCGTTTTTTGTGCTTCCTTGAATTTGGCTTCTCGAACTGATGCGTCATCCGATGAAGATGAAAGTCCGGGGAGATAAACATATCCTGTACCGCCATCGTTTTCCCAAGCTTCCTGTCTGATGGAAAGCAATTCATTTGTGTTCATCATGTTCGGCCTAGAAGCAGCTGTCGATGTTCCGAGGCGGACAGCGAGATCAACGCTTAATCCTTTGGCCTTTCCTCGCTTAGTGGTGATCAGAATAACGCCGTTTGCCCCGCGTGATCCATAAATACCGGTGGCAGCGGCGTCTTTCAAAACCTCAATGCTTTCTATATCATTCGGGTTTAAAAACGTCAGCGGGTTGTTATTCATAGCGCCTGAATTACCGCGCAAGAAGGGACTTTGTGTCACGGGAATTCCATCTACTACATATAGAGGATCACCACCGGCAGATATTGAACTAATACCGCGAATGCGCACCAACGAACCGGAACCCGCCAATCCTGAACCTTGCGATACTTGAATACCTGCTCCACGACCTTGAAGTGCAGCCTCGAAACTTGGAACAGGGACTTTCGTCATGTCTTTTCCATCGATCTTAGTGATCGATCCGGTGACATCTCGCTTTCTTTGAACACCATATCCGACAACAATAACCTCTTCGGTCATCTTGATGTCTTCGACCATCTTTACATCCAATACCAGATTTTGACCGGGTTCAAGCGTCACTTCACGCGCCTGATTGACAAATCCAATCAAAACAAATTCCAGAGAGTGCTTCCCCGGTGAGAGATTGAGTTTGTAATTTCCGTCAATATCGGTCGCAACGCCAGAGCCGCTTATTTTATCCTTTACGACAACGCCAGGAAGTGTTTGATTTTTCGGGTCATAGACTTTTCCCGAAACTGATTGCGCCCGCAGAAGTGGAGAACTCAAGGCAAAAATTATCAATACAAAGGCTGAATAGAGTTTTATCATGCTGAGTATGCGTTTAGGTCTCTCTTTATTTTGGTCATTCAAAGTTGTCAAACATAACAGAAAAAAACATGAAGTGTACAATTCACACTAACTCATTCTTCTCCAAGATTATCGAGCGGTAAGCACCAGCGGTTGTGACATGATTTGTCCGTTGCTGATGACGCGCAAAACATATATTCCTTCAGAAACAGAGGACGTGTTCCACTCAATGCTTTGTCTTCCGCTGTTCATGTTTTTATCTTCAATTCTCGCAACCACAGCGCCCATCATGTCAAGAAGTTCAATTTGCACTTTACCCGCTGAATGATTGTTGAATGCAATATTGACTCTATCGCTTGCGGGGTTCGGATAAATCAGCAGATCAATATGATAGTGGTTCATCACTTCATTCACATCTATGGTACTGGTATCCGGTGCCGCCATCGGTTGGTCAAAATACAAATGATATTCTCCCGGATTAAAGTTGAAACTTGTTGTAAGATCGTCCACCGTGACTAGTGTTCCTGTGAAATAGTCGTACCATGTTCCGGTATGTTGAAATCCGGGCACCATGCTGATGCCTGTAACATTGAAATTGCCAACGATGGTAGCATTAAGTGGCGTGCTGTTGAGGTGTATCCTTTTACCCATTCCAGCCAGATCTACATCGAAATTTGTCGTGGAAAAAAGCGCCTCATTCTTCTTGAGATTGTTCAAAGCACTCACAACCTGATACACCTTATAGCGTTCGATCACGTCGCGGTAATTCCATAGCACCGGCTTAGCATACGTTCGGCAATCGGCATTGATGGTGCCATCGTTTGTGCAATAGTTAATAGAGTAATCGTATCCAAGTTCTCCGAATTGCCATATCATTTTTGGCCCCGGTATCGGAATCAGAAACGTATGTGCAAGTTCCTGGCGATCCAGCGCTGTTTCAAGATTGTGGATGTCATATCCACCATTGCTGTTTCCAAAATTAATATTCTTATACATCAGCCTTTCTTCATCATGACTTTCAGCATAAGTAACGAGTTTTGGTGAACTCCATCCTCGGTTGGTGTAGCTTCCCCAATTCAGATTACTGTCTGTGGAGTAACCCATACTTGCTTGCTGATATTGGTGTGTGAGATTTCCCCACAACAACATTCCGTTGTTTGCAAGAATTGTTTCTTCAGGATTGTCCGATAAATGTTCAAGCACAACATAAGCGCCGGGCTCGGTTGTTTGAATGTAATTGTAATAATCGTTGAGAATATTTATGCGGCTGTTATCAAGCGCATTCCATGCACCAAAGTTTCCAAGTGTATTGTTCTGTGTAAATCCTTTGGAAAGGTCAAATCGAAATCCATCGATGTGGTATTCATCGAGCCAGTGTTGTAATACTCTTTTACAAAATGTACGTGTGCGAGCGCTTTCGTGGTTGAAATCGTATCCAACGTTAAAGTCATGTTTCGGCACTTCATTGAACCATGGACTCTGCGCGGTTGTTTGTCCGAACTCACCGGCAGCAGGATTGAAATACATGCGCACCATCGGATTCTGTCCAAAGGAATGATTCAACGCAATGTCCTGAATCACTGCGATGCCACGCTGATGACATTCATCTACAAAAGCTTTTAATGCTTCGCGTGTTCCATACGCTTTATCCGGCGCGAAATAGAAGGATGGATTATATCCCCAGCTGTCGTTGCCTTCAAATTCATTGATGGGCATCAGCTCAATGGCCGTGATGCCAAGATTCTGAAGGTAATCCAGCGTATCCATCAATGTCTGATAATTTCTTGCTGAAAGGAAATCGCGCACAAGCAATTCATAGATCACCAGTCGTTCCTTTGGAGGGCGCACAAAACTTTGATCGCTCCAATTGAAATTTGTTTCGTTGATCTTAAAAATAGATACCGCCTGCGTAGTGATACAATCAGGATAAGGCGGCAGATTGGGATAGGTTGCAACGGGGATGTAAGAATCATTCCATGGATCAAGGATAACGTCGCTATATACATCCGCCACTCGCATGTCGTCGGCATCAATGCTGTATTGAAAACGATAGTGGGTATTCGGATCAAGTCCGGTAATGTCCAGCCAATAGGAACTGCTGTCAGGTGTCCTGTTCATCAAATAATTAGCATTGAATTGCCAGTTATTGAAATCACCCAGCACATAGATGAAATTTTTATACGGAGCATAGATCTGTAAGCGAACTGATGTGCTGTTGATGATATTGAGCCCATCAACCGTGCCTGATGGAGCGTTGAGAACAGTAGGCGTTGGATTGATATTGATCAACACAGCATCTGTCACCATCTCGGAACCATTATCAGCGGTCAGTACTATATTGTATCCTCCATTCACCGTCGAACTGAAATCATAGTCTAGCGATGTCGCATCTTCGGCGCTCGCCACTTCAACTCCGTTTACCGTCAGAACAAGATGAGCAGGAGATGATGACGCACTGTGAATAGGAATATTTTGTCCGGATGTAGCCACAAGGATTTGCTGATAGGGTTGTGTGATGCCGGCGTGAAATGAATTGTCGTATAGATCAAAATAGATATCGCTGCCATCAGCATTTCTACCGATAACACTTCCCGATTGATTGCGAAAAACAAACATCAAACGACCTACTTCAAGTCCGTTTGGATATTCATAATAAGTGGAAGGAGTGAGAACGATCTTGTGTTGACCGCCACCAAGCGGTGTCATCACTACTGTTGGGTCCGCAGTGCCCCATGTTCCCTGTACGTATTGCCAGTTGTTCTCACAGTTGTCAATGTCCGCTTGAGTTACTACACCGGTATGCGCGTAAATAGGCAACGTATTGGTAGGAATCTGGGCATTTCCATGTGCAACATTATAATATATCGTGATGTTGTCATTGACAGTTGGAAACGGTGGATCGCTTGTTAGGATTTGACCGAACGTTGAATGGATCAGAGCAAAAAAAGCAACTGTCGAAATGAATTTCTTCATGTGAATTTTTTTAATAGGTCGTCAAATGTAAAGAAAGTGTCCATTGTACACTAACATATTTTATACTCAGGTTTTTATCCTACCCGAATGTATTAAAAAATCCAATTGCTTATGGCTTTCATACAGATGCAGAGATAGTTCAATGATCAATGCTAATGAACATTGTAGCATTTGATGGAAAATGCAAAACTGGTAGTAGTGGTTTTTCGAGCGTGGCATGGATTCAATTGCATGTAGGTGCATATTTGCGGCAAACGACCATACATGACAATTCTCGACGGCAGCGCAACATCTAAGCAAATCAAATTGGAAATAGCTGCCGAAGTAATGCAACTTAAAGCGCTGGGTAAAAAAATTCCGCACCTCGCGGCAGTACTTGTCGGTAATGATGGCGCAAGTCATACTTACGTCGGTTCAAAAGTAAAATCATGCGAGGAAGTCGGTTTCAGATCGACCCTTATTCAAAGAGGGGCTGATCTCACTGAAGCGGAGTTGTTGAAGATCGTGGCAGATATCAACAATGATCCGGAAATTGACGGTTACATTCTACAGTTACCTTTTCCAAAGCACATAGATGAAAAAAAGATTCTCCTTGCTATTGATCCTGCGAAGGATGTAGATGGTTTCCATCCTGAAAACGTTGGTCGTATGGCTTTGAATCTGCCGTGCTTTCTACCTGCAACTCCTGCGGGAATTATTGAATTGTTGAAGCGATATGATGTTCCAACTGAAGGTATGAACTGTGTGATTATCGGAAGATCACATATTGTTGGTTTGCCCATGGCGATCTTGCTTCAGCGAAATGGATATCCGGGCAATTGCACGGTGACCATTGCACACAGCAGAACAAAGGACATTGAAGCTGTATGCAAGTCAGCTGATATCATTATCGCTGCAATTGGAAAACCTGAATTCGTCAAAGGGGACATGGTCAAAGAAGGTGCAGTGGTTGTTGACGTGGGTATTACACGAATTGCAGATGCGTCCAAAAAATCTGGATTTCGACTGGCCGGTGATGTTGATTATGCTGCGGTGTCGGCAAAATGTTCTTTCATCACGCCCGTTCCCGGCGGAGTTGGCCCAATGACCATCGTTTCGCTTTTGTCAAATACACTTTTGGCTGCGAAAATGCGTGATTCATCTATTTTATGATTTTCGTTGTAACACCTGCTTGAGCATTGAAGTAAAAAGGCTATCCGCTATCATTTCGGAATGTAGGCGGCAGTTGAACCTCAATACTTTCAGCCATGTTAGACAAAATCAATATTGTAACTATGAAAAAGTGGTTGCTTGTCTCTCTGTCGATCATTAGCACCTGGCTCTTTTTGAAGCCATAATTTCATTGCGAAGAATTCAGAATTTGCACACTACAGGGAAATTAATCGCGTTCCTGTAAAAAAAA
>JAYTMF010000024.1:0-4527 GCA_043728755.1 Flavobacteriales bacterium | reverse complement strand
GAAATGGTCAATGGACGGCAAAGGCGAAGATCTCTTTTTTCTAAGCAACGGACACATTTCACCGGTGTGGTATAGCGTGCTTTCGCGTAAAGGCTTCTTCCCTATCGAAGAAATGAAAACATTCAGGAAGATCAATTCGAGATTGCAAGGACACCCAACTACGCACGAAGGATTGCCGGGTGTGCGCGTGTCAAGTGGTTCTCTCGGACAGGGATTATCAGTGGCCATCGGAGCTGCGCTTGCGAAAAAGTTGAACAACGACAAATCGCTTGTTTTCACATTACATGGCGATGGCGAATTGCAGGAAGGCCAGATTTGGGAAGCAGCGATGTTTGCGCCTCACAACAAAGTAGATAATTTGATTTCGGCTATTGATGTGAACGGCCAACAGATCGATGGACCAACCGCTAAAATCCTCAGCCTTGGAAATCTCCGTGCGAAATGGGAAGCATTCGGATGGCTTGTGCTCGAGATGAACGGCAACGACATGGAAGAAGTCATCGCCACGCTAGCCGATGCCAAATCGAAAACGGGTCAGGGAAAACCCATCATGATCCTGATGACCACTGAAATGGGCAAAGGCGTTGATTTTATGGAAGGCACACACAAATGGCATGGTGTAGCACCCAACGACGCTGAACTGGAGAAAGCACTCGCACAACTGGAAATAACTTTAGGAGACTATTGATTGAAACCGTAAATACGCCCGTTCAATCACAGCCCAATTTTCCACCTTTAATTTTCAATCATAAGATTATGCTCAATTTCGAAATACTAGGAACAAACGACACCCGCTCCGGATTTGGAGAAGGACTGTTGCAGCTTGGAAGAACAAACCCAAAGGTGGTTGCACTCTGTGCGGATCTTATTGGCTCATTGAAAATGGACGCCTTCGTGAAGGAATTTCCGGAGAGATTTTTCCAGATAGGAATTGCTGAGGCCAACATGATGGGAATCGCAGCCGGACTGACCATCGGCGGATACATTCCATTTACGGGAACATTTGCCAACTTCTCGACAGGTCGCGTTTATGATCAGATTCGTCAAAGCATTGCATACAGCGATAAAAACGTAAAAATTTGCGCTTCGCATGCGGGTCTCACTTTGGGTGAAGATGGTGCAACGCATCAGATACTCGAGGACCTTGGCATGATGTCGATGTTGCCTGGAATGACAGTCATCAACCCTTGCGACTTCAACCAAACCAAAGCTGCAACGATAGCCATTGCTGATCACCACGGGCCGGTTTACTTGAGATTTGGCCGACCAAAAGTGGCGATTTTCACAGCACCGGATCAGAAATTTGAAATTGGAAAGGCGTGGCACATGCATTTAGGAACCGACGTCACCATCATTGCCACAGGTCATTTGGTGTGGAAATCGGTGGCTGCCGCACAAGCTTTAGAAGCAGAAGGAATCACGGTAGATCTCATCAACATGCATACGATAAAACCTCTGGATGTAGAGGCGATAGTAAGATCGGCATCCAAAACGGGAGCAGTTGTTACTGCCGAAGAACATCAGATCAATGGAGGTCTGGGAAGTCTGGTCGCACAAACTTTGAGCAAGCACCAACCTGCTCCAATTGAGTTTGTGGGCGTGAATGATTCGTTTGGTGAAAGCGGAACACCTGAGCAATTGATGACGAAATATGGCCTAGAAGCAGCGAATATCGTTGCAGCCGCAAAGGCTGTGATCGCGCGGAAGGTGATGGCTTAATCCTTCATCTTTCAGCGTTCCCGACGCTGGCGATATACCAATGTATTTTTTGAAGGAAATCGAACTAAAAAGCTACAATCCTGTTTGATACGACAAAATTCAAGCTGCACTGTGCAGAATGATAATTGTTTTAACAACGTGGATAATCGCTGGCAATCTCAATGGAGCACTTTATCCGAAAGATGCTCGCTCAATGGCACCCAGAAATCCCTTTTCCAGGCCTCAGTAAGCCAGCCACTGCTGTCTTCGGGAACACCAATCTGATTGAAACTTACACGACTTCCGTGTTCAGTCGCTTCCAGATCGAAGATCACAATACTATACATACCATCGGGAAACTCATCGTGTCGCCATGATTGAACAATCCGCGTATCTGAGATGAGGCGCATGATGATACCATGCGATTTATTATTCCATGTATGAAATCTTCCGCCTTCAAAATTGTCCATCTGTGCAGTCATGCCTGTGAGTCTGCTCAACAACAATGCATCGGTCAATGCCTTATACACTTCATTCACGGGCGCATCTAGCTCAATTACCTGAAAAATATTATCCGTTTTTATTTTCATTATTATGCTTTTGGTTTCTTGAACTTGCTTCTAACAAATTTATATCACTAACGCCGATCTCCTTGCCATTTGTTAATTCAATTAATCAACACTTAGAGCATATAAAAATTGGATCTAGCAGCCTTTAACGATCAAATTCATAACATATTCGACTTACTTCCATAAATTAAAGTTAAAGTCAAAATAAAAAGTGTGAAGTATGGGAATGATGAGATCAATCGATTGACCCCACACCTGAATCCGGTTGATTCAGCATATCAGCTATACTTGATCCGTAAAACGTGCTGTAGCTTGCGCGTATACTCGTCTCGCATCCATGATAAATAACTTTCAGTACTGCGACTAATACAATAGCTGAAATGTTTAACGCGGCTTTTAATGTCAGGCTCGAGCATCTTCACGAGTTCCAGTGCCCTGGTGAAATCGGAAGCATTGTCAATGATGATCTGTGCATGTTGATTGATGGATTTGTCCAGGACTTCCTTTGTTCGGGCGCCATCACGCATCAATGATGCATATTCCTCGCGGATATCGAAGTCAATATTTGGAGAATTCTTGAAATGTTCTCTTACTTCTGAAGGCATTTCGTATACCATTTCCTTTTCCATCAATTCATCGCTGATGATGGTTTCGATGTAGGCATCCGGATTACGGAAGATGTCCTGCCAATCCATGGAAGCTTCCCACAGGCCGAATCGGCGCGCATTGTTTCCAAGGTCGATGACAGTGAACTCGGTTTTTCCTGGAATGACGCGAGAGCCCCGACCGATCATTTGGTGATAAAGTGTCAGTGATTTCGTTGCGCGGTTCAAGATAATTGTTTCGACCGTTGGTTCATCAAATCCTGTTGTAAGGATTGATACTGAAGAAAGTACCGCCCCCGGCTTAGTTCTGAACCATTCCAGAATATCTTTTCTTTCTTGCTCCGAATGAGTGTTGTCCAAATGACGGATATCGTAACCCGCTTCCTTGAACATTTGAAAGACAACCTTACTGGTATTGATACCATTGTTGAAGATCAGGGTCTTTGTACCGCGAGCTTTTTGTTCGTACGCATATAGCAATTTCTCCTGCATGAAGAAATTCCCGTAGAGCTTTTCGGAACTGCTGACAGTATAGTCACCGTTGATACCGATTTTAAGGGAATGCAGACTTACATCATAGCTGTAAGTAGTTGCCCTCGAAAGAAATCCTTTGCCAATGAGACTTGAGATACTCTCACCAACGATAAGTTCTTTATAATTCTCGTGAAGGGGTAATTCAATGTTGCTTGAAAGAGGAGTTGCCGTAACACCCAGGATCACTTGCTCCTCAAACCATTTGAATAATTTGCGGAATGAATTATAGTGAGCTTCATCGACGATGACAAGACCAAGGTTTTCGAAGTCCATTTTATCATCCCGTAGTCTGTTGTTCAGTGTTTCAACCATGGCCACGAAGCACATGTATTGCTTCTCATCAGGAAGATCTTTTACCTTACTGACGATGATCTTATTCTTTACACCAATATCTGATAAATGCCTGGATGTCTGTCCCAGCAACTCTATTCGATGCGTGAGGATCATCACCTTTTTGCCGGTTTCCTTGATATAACGACGAGCGATCTCGGAGAAAATTACAGTCTTGCCACCACCGGTCGGCAATTGAAAACACAAATTGAGGCTGGTGGGATCATCCTTGAGGCGCAAGAATATTTTCTCTAGAGAATCAGTTTGATAATCGTAAAGTTTCTTCCCTTCTTTAATCTCCAGTAAATCAAGCGGTTCTAATGTCATCTGTTCCTTTCTTGCGTTTAAAAAATCGGGCAAAGATAGTCATGCCAATGAGGAATGCCACAGAAAGGCTTTTAATGAGGCAATTCTTTTCAAACGCCGGTTGATAAAAACATTTGAATGAACAAAGTAGTTATTCCGATTGGGAAAGTATAATACCGAATGGACAAGTGTAATAGTCCAATCTTTGCTTCGCCATATAGAACGAAACACTTGTGTCCATCGGCATTTACCACTGTATGATTTCTCAAACATTGACCTGTTTTAGAAATCACATTGGTAGTATCAGTTTATCAATCATACTTGGTAAATGTTGAAAGCAGCGATTGTACTTCTTCAAAAAATGATCATTCGCGGATTTCTTCACCACATTCATATTTTCGCCACATGCTTGAATACTTGCCGGTCATCATCGCTGCGCTAGCAGGTTCCTGTCTGAGTTTCTTTTGTGGTTTTGGCTTGGGAAC
>JAYTMF010000023.1:0-2553 GCA_043728755.1 Flavobacteriales bacterium | reverse complement strand
ATGGAAGGAATGAATCTGGAAACATCAGGAGACTTTACCCAAGATCTTTTCACGCTCGTCAACAAAATGTCGGTTGACAAAACGACATTCAAATATGATGGCGTCACTTATCTCAACAAAGTAAAAACGGACCTCATCGCGAATGTGGAGATGGACATGAAGAACAGCAAATACAACATTGCGTCAAATAGCATTCAACTAAATGAATTAATACTTGAAGCGGCCGGTTGGATTGCAATGCCGGGCGATGATATCGACATGGACATTTCTTTCAAAGCACTGAAAAATGAATTCAAGCCATTCCTTTCAATGATTCCTATGGAGTTTGCAAAAGATGTCAAAGGCGTAGATGCTTCCGGAAATCTTGCGCTTGATGGCTATGTGCGTGGCACGTACAACGATGCCAGTATGCCCGGCATTGGGCTAAATATTCAAGTAGATAAGGGTCGATTCAAATATCCTGATCTTCCGAAAAGTGTTGACAACATCAACATGAAACTGGGCATTGTAGCCGATATGAATGTGATGGATAAAACAACTGTTGATCTCGATCTCTTTCACATGGAAATGGCGGGAAATCCTATTGACATGACACTCAAACTGCGCACCCCGGAAAGCGATCCATTCATTGATTTCATGTGCAAGGCATTTGTTGACCTCAACAATGTGAAAGAATTTATTCCCCTTGAAAATGGCGACGATGTGCATGGAACCATCAATGCGGATATTACATTGAAAGGAAATTATAGCACGATTGAAAAAGCTGAATATGAGAAATTTGATGCGAAAGGAATTATCGACATCAAAAATGTTTTCTTCAAATCAGTTTCGTTTGCACATGCCATGAACATCAATTCTGCATTGTTCAACTTCTCACCAGCATTCCTTGACTTGAGTAATTTCAGCGCACAGATCGGTAAGAGTGATATCCAGGCATCGGGCAGAATCGAAAAATATCTCGCTTATGCATTGCGCGACTCATTGCTGATCGGCCGATTCAACGTCTCATCAACTCTAATGGACCTCAACGAATTCATGACAAAAGATGCCACTGCCTCTACATCCACAACACCGCAAACTCCGGTAGCATCCACAGCGATGTCACCAATTGATCTACCCGGAAATGTCGATTTCGATCTGAACGCCTCTTTCAACAAAATGATTTACGATGTGAATGAAATCACAAATGTAAAAGGCGGTATTACCTTGAAAGATAAAGTCGTAACGTTGAGAAATCTTTCCATGAATGTACTTGATGGAACAGTGATCATGAGTGGAAATTATTACGCACAAGACCTGACCAAACCGAAAATGGATATTGTCTTCGATATCCAAGACATGGACATCAACAAAGCGGCAAATCAATTCAACACCATTGATAAAATGGCGCCGATTGCCAAAGCGTGCAACGGTCTTTTCACAACAAAATTCACTATGAAGTGCGATCTCTCGCAGGCGATGATGCCGATTAACTCAACTGTAAACGGTGGTGGTGCGCTCAGCACAAAGAGCGTAACCATAAAAGATTTCGAGCCCCTGGTAAAACTTGCGGATAAGATCAATCTTGAAAAACTGCGACAAGCGCAAACTATCAAGGACATCAGCGTTTCATTCAAAATAAAAGATGGAGCTGTGTATGTTGATCCGTTCAAGGTGAAGCTGATTGATGGCGTTCCTGCTACGATTTCCGGATATACTACTCTTGATCAAGCGATCAACTACAATGTGGATATGGATATTCCGATGGATAAATTTCCGGCCGGCGCAATGAATCAGGCGAATACATGGTTGGGTGAAATCAACAAGAAATTGGGATCGAATATCAGCATTGGTAACAGCATCAATATGCTGGCGATCATCACAGGAACTATGACTGACCCAAAAGTGAGTGTGACGAGCAAAGCACTGGGAGCAGATGCAGTAGCCAACTTGAAAGAGCAAGCGATTGAGGCCGTGAAAGAACAACTTACCAACGTGAAGAATGATGCACTTGATAAAGCAAAAGAGGAAAAGGAAAGACTGGTGAACGAAGCGAAAGCACAACGCGACAAGTTGATGAAAGATGCCGCAACACAGCGCGACAACGCGAAAAAACAGGGCGAAGCTCTGGCACGAAAAGGAAAGGACGAAGCGTATAAAGCAGCGGATAATCTTGTAGCAAGCACCAAGAATCCATTGGAGAAGGTCGGTGCCAAAATCGCGGCCGATAAGTTGAAAAAAGAAGCAGATGCCGCCTATACTAAAGCCGTTGAAAAATCAAATAAGGAATCCGATAATGCATATAGCATTGCCGGGCAAAAGGCAGATAAATTGGTAATAGATGCCGAGGCCAAAGGTGATAAGATGATTGAGGATGCCGATGCCAAAGGCGATCAGCAGATCAATAAGATGAAATGATGGGCGAAGTGTGGATGCCGCATCAGCGGCGCGATTGGTAGCACTGCTATTGCGCGGCGCGATTGGCATGTCGCGATGAAGCGCGGCTGTGGGGTGCGCCGCATTGAATTTGAAATATGCATTTCATTTATTGATGTGGTCGTATTTCCATTTCCA
>JAYTMF010000022.1:0-4741 GCA_043728755.1 Flavobacteriales bacterium | reverse complement strand
GCTGAAAATTTCTGACGTTGACGGATACAATTCCCATCTGATATCATAATTCGTGATCGTGGCGAATGTTAGATTGGGATTGCCGTTCATGATTGCGTTGCGTTTATAATCATAAAACGCGAAGGGTGCAAGCTCTCTGAATTCCGGTCTGTTCACAGTTTTTCCATAAGCCGCACGAACCAAACTTTTTTGCGACAAGTTGTAGCTGATGTTGGCGCTTGGAAGAACAACAGTGCTGTCAAGAACAATGTTGTATTCTTTGTTCTGAAGATCTCGTGTGTTGAGCACCTGCTTATTTTTTTCTACTCTTGCACCACCTGTAATCTCCCATCTGTGCATTGGTATCGACGCCATGATGTAGCCTGCAAATAGATTATTGCCTGCAGTGTATGAATCTTGTGGTTTGGTGTCTTCATCCAGTATTAGTCCATCCGTTAAATTGATATTTGAATCGTCAAGAATTTGATCAATTCCTTCATAAGGCAATGCATTGTTCATGAAAGTTGAAAACGAAGCGGCCTTGTACCCAATATTGCGCACGCTGAATACACGCTGTTTGTTCTCAAGATATGTTCCTGTCTTTAGCGTGATGAATTGTTCTACACCTGAAAGATCTTTACCCGTTGCAAGAATTTTGTGCTCATAGTTGAACGCTGCCACCGGAGTGGTTTCTTTCATATTCATATACAATCGTCCGAAATAATTGGGATCAGCGCTGAAAGGAATGTAGGCCTGAAATGAAGTGTTGCTCAAATCGAGTGGCTTGGTATAACGTATCCTTCTCCAGTCAGGATCGGAACTGTTTGCCGTTGAGTATCCAAATGTCCAGTCAAATGCACCACGATGCGCGAACAATTCATGCGAACCCAGCAACTGACTGCTCGTGATTAGTCTTTCATTGTAAGCATAGAAATTGGATTGTACATAATTTCCTTGTTCATGTTCAACACCTCTGCGCAACAAATCTTCGGATTGTCCCATCTGTGAACCAAACATTTTGAGTTCAACGCGATGACTTTTATTTCGGAATCCGATGTTAAGTAATCCCCCAACTCTTGAGTTGGTTTGATAGGTGCTGTCCTGCATAAATGATACAGTATCACTGGTGTTCTGAATTTCATCGTACACGTTGTATACACCGGTGTTGTTGGTGTAGAACGATCTCGTTCGGCTATAGTTGATCGCACCTACCACTCCGAATTCTCCGCATTCTTTCTCCCATTTCTTTCCGATATACAAACTTGATCTTGCATCGAGCGGCGCTTTTTCTTCGTTGAGTGCAATCGAGTTTGACAGGGATTTGCTCACATTCAATCGTTCTTGGCCTTGCGTATCGCGCACATTGGTTGAGAAGCCTGAAGGCAGACCTCTCATGCCATTGTCAAATCCCAACCAATCAGTTGCGCTTCTGTTGCTGAAGTAATAGGAAGTACCCGTGGTGCCGGGGCGATATCCAAGCGATTGATTAAAGGAAACCTCGAAGGTTTTTGATGGAAAGTTTTTTGTAAAAACTTTTACGGCGCCACCGGCGAATTCTCCGGGTAAATCCGCAGAGGGAGATTTATAGATCAACAAGCGATCGATCAATCCGCTGGAGATAATATCGAAAGAAAATGTTTTCATATCCGACTCCATACTTGGAGCCATGGCATTGTTGATCATCACTGCATTGTACCGTTCGCTCAGTCCTCGTACAATCACGAAGCGATTATCAACTACAGTTACGCCCGGAATTCTTCTCGCAACTTCGGATGCATCTCGATCTTGTGATTTTGCAATTTGTGCAGAACCGATTCCATTCACTACACCTTTTGCTTCTTGCATTTCCATCAATACTGCTGCCTCTGTATTGGTCAGTCTGTATTCAACAATATCAACCGTGTTTGTCTCCAGTGGAGTGCTGTTCAAAGTAATTTCCAACGTGGCCGTTGTTCCAAGGGCCACTGAAATGGCATCAATTTTTTTTGATTGATAAGAGATATAGGAAACGCTGAGTTGATAATTCCCCACCGGTACTTTTTCTATTTTGAATTTCCCGAAAATGTCCGTGGCAGCGCCGGCGTTGATAGATTCTATCTGTACAACTGCACCAACAAGTTCCTCTCCTGTGGATTCATCTATAATTCTTCCTGAAACTGTGCCGTATTGAGCATTGAGGTTCAGTGAAAACATCGTGATCAGGCAAATGAGTATAGAATTTTTCATGCGATTCATTTCTGAATGCAAAACAGCATGTTAGAGATTGCCTCACAATAATGTGCGTGTTATGATAATGTTACCGGAACTTCAATAAACCGCAGAAATTAATACGCGATCAATTCAAGCAACATCTTTTCAAACTTTCTATTGGCCATGTAATTTTTTTCCAGTTCAGCATTGAATGGTATAGGCGTGTCCAGACTTGCGCAACGCATCACGGGAGCATCAATATTTTTGAAACAATTTTCGGTAATGAGGGCTGATATTTCTCCACCGATTCCTCCGGTAAGGCAATCTTCGTGAAGAATAATTGCACGGCCGGTCTTTTTCACCGAGGCGTAAATGGTTTCTGTATCCAATGGTAAAAGTGTGCGCAGATCTATGAGGTCAACTTTGATGTCGGGATTTTTCTTCAGAGTGTCCAACGCCCAGTGAACACCCATTCCATAGGTAACAATAGTTGCCTGATCACCCGTGGTAAGTAAATTGGCTTTACCAAAAGGGATGGTGAAATAATCTTCAGTCACTTCACCGGAAATCGTTCTGTACAAACCTTTGTGTTCAAAAAACATCACGGGGTTAGGATCTTCAAAAGCCTGGCAAAGGAGTCCTTTCGCATCTTCCGGAAATGCGGGATAAACAACCCTCAATCCCGGAGTATGGAAAAACCAAGCTTCGTTCGTCTGGCTGTGAAATGGCCCTGCAGCCATGCCGCCGCCTGTTGGCATGCGCACAACTACATCTGCATTTTCAGCCCAGCGATAATGAAGTTTTGCAAGATTGTTTATGATCTGATTGAACCCGCAGGTGACGAAATCAGCGAATTGCATCTCGACCATCGCTTTCCATCCTTTCATGGAAAGACCAAGCCCGACGCCTATGATGGCTGATTCGCACAAGGGCGTATTGCGAACGCGGCCTTTTCCAAACTCCGCAAGAAATCCATCCGTCACTTTAAATACACCGCCATATTCCGCTATGTCTTGTCCCATAAGTACAAGTTTTTCATGCTTGCGCATGCTAAGCCTCATGGCATCGCTGATCGCGTCAATGAAGCGCTTTTCTGATTTCTTATTGTTCGCTGGTGCAATCGCAACATTTTCAAATGGAGCATATACATCTTCGAATTCCAATTCTGTATCTGCAACAATGTTGGGCTCGTCATAGGCTTGTTTCAACGCAACTGCAATTTCTAGTTTTATCTCTTCGCGAATAGCCGCGATTTCCAGATCGCTAATGACGCCTTTCTCCGATAACCACAATTCATAATTCACAACCGGATCTTTTTGTTCCCATGATTCGATCATGCCTTGTGGGTAATATTTCGTGCCGCTTGCTTCTTCATGACCTCTCAATCTGAAGGTCATGAATTCCATAAGAATCGGTCGTGGATTTTTCCTGATGCTCTCTGCTGCTTTTCGCACCGCATTGTAAACCTCTACAATGTTATTTCCGTCAATCTGGATTGCGTCTTCTGAAGGCATGCCATACCCAATGGCTTTATCGATGAATTGTTTGCAACGAAATTGTTCGCTGCTCGGCGTGGAAAGTCCCCAAGCGTTGTTTTCAATGCAGAAAATAACCGGCAAATCCCAAACTGCTGCAACGTTAAGTGCTTCATGAAAATCACCTTCGCTCGCTCCGCCGTCACCACAAAATACTGCAGTGGCTTTCTTTTCTCCGCCAAGTTTATTGGCCAATGCTATTCCGTCTGCAATGCCTAGCTGTGGTCCAAGATGAGAGATCATTCCAACCAATTTGTGTTTCTTCGTTCCAAAGTGGAAAGATCTGTCACGGCCTTTCGTGAAACCATTTTCCTTGCCCTGAAATTGAAGAAACAATTGCGTGAGTGGAAGATTTCTGCCGGTGAAAATGCCAAGATTGCGGTGCATAGGCAAGATGAATTCTTCTTCAGACATCGCGAGTGCGACTCCGACAGATATGGCTTCTTGCCCGAAGCTGCTGAACCACTTCGAAATCTTACCGAGCCTCAATTGACTGAGCATTTTTTCCTCTATTAATCTTGGCTTTAGAATGGCGCGATAAAGTTTCAACAACTCCTCATCACTCAACCCGTGATTCTTCTGAAAATTTATTTCCGGCTTTGTAAGCGACGTCATATTATTTTTTCGCGAAATTAAGCAGGGTTATACCGATTGGACAAGTGTAATAGTCCAATCTTTGCCTCGCCTGATTGAACTAAACACTTGCATCCAACGGCATATACCACTGTATGATTTCTCAAACATTGGCATGTTTTAGAAATCACATTGGTATAAATCGAAGTTGCATAGCCTTAGCTAGGGAACTGAGATTTGACGAAGTATTCGGTAAAATGAGCATCAAAGCAAATGATTTAAAATAGCAAAATTCATATTTGGTCGATGTATGAAAGAGGTTTTTAAAAGTGCGCTTCACTTGTTAGCACGAACAGTATGCGCAATTTCAGTTCTTGGATAAAAGAGCATCCCGGTGAAGGAGTTTGATCCGTGATTCCTGAAACCGTCCGTTTTGTTTGAATGTGATTTGCAATCAAAATACG
>JAYTMF010000021.1:0-1734 GCA_043728755.1 Flavobacteriales bacterium | reverse complement strand
ACCGGTTCGAAGCAGTTCACTGAAGTACGGACTGTTCTCTGTGGTATCGAGAGGGACGAATACGTCGGGAACAATGCCGCCTCCACCGTATACAGTGCGTTTTTTAATCTTGGTGAAAAACTTCAAAGAATCAGGGTAATTGAGGCTGTCGAGACTGAAATATTCTCCCGATTTCCAACGTTTCTCTTTGTCCTTTTCGTATTCAGCCAATCCGTTTTCATACGATTTTTGAATGCATCTTCCGGAAGGTGTGAAGTATTTCTGCACGGTGAGGCGCACTACACTTCCATCTGTAAGTTTTACCGGGCGCTGAACAAGTCCTTTACCGAAGGATCGTCGGCCTATTATAAGTCCGCGATCCCAATCCTGAATTGCGCCACTCAAAATTTCGCTTGCAGACGCTGATGATTCATCAATGAGAACTATGAGTCTTCCTTTTTCCCAGCTGCCCTGAACTTTGGGATTCGCTCTGCGTTCATCTCTTGGAAACGATCTTCCTTGAGTGTACACCAACAATCGATCACCGGAAATAAATTCGTCGCACATCTCAACAGCTATATCCAGCAATCCGCCTCCATTCCCTTGAAGATCGAGAATCAGGTCTTTCATTCCTTCCGCTTTCAATTTCATGATGCCTTTGTGAAGCTCCTCCTCTGTGGTCTGAGCGAAACGACTGATCTTGATGTATCCGATTCCAGGCGTAGCCATATATGCTGCATCCACGGAATAGATTGGAATTTTGTCGCGGATTATGCTATAGTAAAATAATTCGTCCAAATTATTTCTTTCAATACCAACGGTCACTTTAGTTCCTTTTGGTCCTTTGAGTTTCTTCATGACATCGCCATTTTTGATTCCGATGCCCGCAACATTTTCACCTTCTATTTTGACAATTTTATCACCACTTCGGATTCCCAGCTTTTCTGATGGACCGCCTTGAATAGGCTCAACCACAAAAATGGTATCACGAAGAATGTTGAATTGAATTCCAATTCCGTCGAAACTTCCCTGTAATGGTTCGTTGGCACTTTGCACATCCGCCTTTGACAGGTAAACCGAATGGGGGTCGAGCTCTTCCAATAAATGGATAATTGCTTTTTCTGTCAGTTCTTCTGAATTAACGGAATCAACATACATCAACTCGATATAGTTCAAAAGGGTTGCGAATTTTTCTGTAGTTGTTGTAGGGTTTGTAATCTGTGCGACTCCGCCAATTGGAAACAAACACATAGAGGTCGCAATTGACGCCAGAAATTTCATTTTCATTGATTTCATAAATGTTGAGGTAAAAGTAAACGACCATTCATACATCAAGCCATAAAAAAAGGTTAACCTCTGAATGTGAATTTCATTCGTACTTAGTCGATCGATTACTACTATAGTCAATATTGAGCATTGATTTTTTGGCAACTATGTCGCGCTTGAAGCTAACCGACACTAAACAAAGTATGCATGAATTTAAAGTTGAGGCTCTTTAAGTTCGATGGGATGCGACTTGCGATTTCTTACTATCGAATTCAATATTTCGACACCAAATGAAAATGCCATTGCAAAATAGATATATCCTTTGGGTACTTCGAAATGATCGACGTGCACACCTTCTATTAGTAGCAATACCGCTATAAGAATTAAGAATGACAAAGCCAGCATTTTGAAAGTGGGATGTTTGTGTATGAATTTGCTGATACGTGGCGCAAACGCAAACATGATGATCATCGCAATCACGATTCCAAT
>JAYTMF010000020.1:0-2422 GCA_043728755.1 Flavobacteriales bacterium | reverse complement strand
TGCAAGTGTGATTGCATGTCAATCAGGCAATGATGCTTTTTCATTTCTGTTTTGTAACCAAAGATTCGCTTTGTGACACAAAAAAGCCGAACCACTGCCGATAACCATTCCTCCCAACACATCACTCGGATAATGCACGCCAAGATGCATTCTTGAATAGGCAACAGATGAAGCCCAGAGATAGGAGGGAACAATCACATACCATTTGGGGAAAGCAATACTGAGTGATGTAGCTGTGGAAAAAGCGATGGATGTATGTCCTGATGGAAAGGACGGACTTCCCGCGTGCGTTTCTTTTTGAATTTCAGGATAGGTCACAAATGGTCTTTCTCTTTTGAGAATGTATTTGGTGGACGTCGTGAGTATGGTAGCAGTGATGGCACTCGCAACGATGTACAATCCTTTGCGTTGGATGTCTGGATTTTTCTGAATCAATCCAAGGCCATAAATAAATACTGGCGCTCCAATACTCACCGGTGAGGCGGTGTTGGTGACGAATCGAAAGGTGGGATCTAATTGTGTGTTGCGATGCAAATTGATATCGCGCAACAGTTCAATGTCGATGTTTTGACTGAAGGCGAAGAGAGGAACATTGAACAACAGCACGAACATTATCCCTGTTTTCATCTTGAATATTTTGGTCGGCGATTGTATCAATCAAAAATTGAATTTTACTTTTTACGGTTATGTGTTGTTCCGTAACTCTTGCCGTATTTCAATTTCTTCTTGTCTATGTGCGTGACTTTGATCGGTACTTTTTTGTTCTTCTCTTTTTTCTCGTGAAATGAATCTCCTTTTTCAGGATCTTTTCTGCGCTTCACTTCAATGAATTTCATGCCCGGTGTCAACTCTTCATCCGGGGTAAGTAATTTGGAAATTTCCACTTCCTCCGGCATGAGCATCATTGGAATTTTGATGCCCATCAACTCTTCTATTTTTTCCTGATCTTCTTTTTCGGAAGGTGCGATCATGGTAATGGCCTTGCCTTTTTTCTCAGCTCTTCCGGTGCGACCAATTCTGTGCATATAGTTTTCCGGAACGTTCGGAACATCCATGTTGATGACATGTGTGATCTCCGTTACATCCAGTCCACGCGCAATGAGATCACTTGCTATCAAAATGCGACATGCACCGCGCTCAAATTCTTCAACGGTTTTGAGTCGGCGGTTTTGCGTTTTGTTCGAGTGGATGACAGCAAGTTGATCTGGAAAGGCGTATTCCAATTTTGCATTGAGGTTGTCGGCCATGCGCTTGCTTCCAGCGAATACCAACACTTTCGTCATGCTTTCATCCGTCGATAATAAATGTTCAAGGAAGTTGATCTTCGTATTGAGATTCTGAACTTCGTATCCCACTTGTTCGATATTCGTGAGTGGCGTACCCGAAATTTCAACTTCAATCCGCACCGGAATATTCGAACTGTTTTCAATCAACAGATCAATATCCGAATTGATCGTCGCTGAGAACATCAACGTTTGTCTGCGCATCGGCAAGAGATCGAGCAGTGTTGTCAACTGTGCCCTGAATCCAAGATTCAACATTTCATCCACTTCATCAATCACCAGTTTCTTGATGTGCGATGCGGTGATGGTGCCATGCAACATCAGATCGAGCAATCTTCCGGGTGTTGCAACAACAACATCTACACCTTGCGATATAGCCAAGATTTGTGTTTTGATATTGGTACCGCCATAAGCACCCGCGGCTTTTAAACTCGTGTACTTCGCGATTTTTTCAAACTCATCAACCACCTGCACAACCAATTCACGTGTTGGGACAAGCACCAAAATCTCTGCGGTTTTCTTCTTCGAAAATTTCCATTGTTGAATCAATGGAATGAGATAGGCGAACGTTTTTCCTGTTCCGGTTTGTGCAATACCCAAAACATCTTTTCCCGCCATGATAGGCGCAAAAGCCATTTCCTGTATGGGTGTTGTTTCACTCAGACCCAATTCATCGAGTGCATTGAGAAGAAAATTATTCAGATGTAGCTCGCGAAATGTCATCTTGTGTTTAAGTTGAAGGGCGAAAGTTAGGTCAGGATGATTTGGTGACTTCATTCCAAACGATTGTATGCCCGTTACATGTGTTAGCTTTCGAACATTTCATTCACCAGTTTGCATATTCAGACGAGTGATTACACTGAAGCGTGACATAACTCTTGATCCATGCTAGACGGAAAAATTGTTCAGTCGCACCATTACACCAATTTTAACTAGAAATGAATATTGAAGATATTCTATGAGAATTTTATCGGGAGTGTTTTTTATGTCATCGGTTGGGTAGAATACTTTCCGGTGTATCATTGATTCACTATTCTAAATCCTACAGACCAATGAAAAATTTTACCCCCCCCTACGTACACTGGCCTTTCAGATGATGATTTTATTTAGCGGAAACATCATGGGCCAACAGCAAAGCG
>JAYTMF010000019.1:0-5014 GCA_043728755.1 Flavobacteriales bacterium | reverse complement strand
CGGCGCCCGCGAAGTATTGGTTATCCGTGTTCTGGGCGGCACACGCAGACGCTATGCATCCATTGGTGATCAGGTAGTTGTGACCGTAAAGGACGCACTTCCTAGCGGTAACGTGAAGAAAGGTACAGTTTCAAAAGCTGTAATCGTTAGAACGAAAAAAGAAGTTCGACGTTCGGATGGATCGTATATCCGTTTCGACGACAACGCAGTTGTATTGCTGAATACTGCAGGAGAATTGCGCGGCACGCGTATCTTTGGCCCCGTTGCCAGAGAGCTTAGAGAGAAGGATTACATGAAAATCATTTCTCTGGCACCTGAAGTGATTTAATCGCTAGGACATTTAATCCGGAGAGACTCAGTGAGTTATCATTAGGATACGTGAAGATAGGCAGATAAGACAGGACAAGCCTGTTACAAAAAACAAACGACAATGTTTAAAAGACTTAAAGTAAAAAAAGGCGACATGGTAGTTGTTACGACCGGTGACCACAAGAGCACTAAGCCTGCTCGTATTGTGGAAGTGGATCGTAAAACTGAACGTGTGATCGTGGAAGGGGTTAACATGGTGAAAAAACACCGTAAGCCTTCCGCTCAAAACCCCCAGGGTGGTATCGAAACCATTGCTGCAGGTATTCACATCAGCAATGTAAAGGTTGTTGATGGAAAGGGCAATGCTACACGTGTTGGTCGCAGAAGAAATTCAGAAGGTAAATTAGAACGTTTCTCTAAAAAATCAGGGGAGGCCATCAAATGAAATACGCGCCACGATTAAGATCAAAGTACAAGGAGGAAATTGCTCCGAAGTTGAAAACTCGTTTTGAGTATTCATCTATCATGCAGGTTCCTAAAATCACTAAGATTTGCCTCAATCAGGGATTGGGAAAGGCAACGGCTGATAAGAAAATTATCGACGCAGCTGTTGATGAGATGTCAATGATTGCCGGTCAGAAGGCCATGCCAACCAATGCCACAAAGGATATTTCGAACTTCAAACTCCGTAAGGGTGTTGCAGTAGGTGCGAAAGTGACTTTACGCGGCGATAAGATGTATGATTTTCTGGACAGATTGATTTCTGTGTCTTTGCCAAGAACACGCGACTTCCGCGGAGTGAAGTCTTCAGGATTTGATGGTCGTGGCAATTTCACTTTTGGAGTGAAAGAGCAGATTATCTTCCCTGAGATCGACCTCGAAAAGATCAAGCAGATCAACGGAATGGATATTACACTCGTTACAACTGCTAGGACCAACGAAGAAGCGAAAGCTCTTCTTGAAGAATTTGGATTTCCTTTTACAAAATAACAACAGGAAAAAAACACAATGGCTAAGGAATCAATGAAAGCGCGAGAGCGCAAAAGAATTGCACTCGTTGCGCAATATGCTAAAAGGCGTGCAGAATTAAAAAAGGCCGGTGACTGGGATGCTTTGCAGAAGTTGCCACGTAACAGCAGCGCAGTGCGCGTTCGCAATCGTTGCAGCCTTACCGGCAGACCAAGAGGATACATGAGTCAGTTCGGTCTTTGCCGCAATCAGTTTCGTGAACTAGCATTGGATGGTAGAATCCCAGGTGTGAAAAAAGCAAGCTGGTAAGAAAAGCAAAAACCTTCAGCCTTGTCGAGTAGGACAGGCAGACGAATAAAAAAAAGAAGTACAGGTTTCAGACAAACTGATTCCACAAACAATAAAAAAATGTTTACAGATCCAATCGCAGATTATTTGACCCGCATCAGGAATGCACAGACGGCCCGTCATAAGGTTGTGGAAATTCCGGCGTCAAACCTGAAAAAGGAAATCACCAAAATTCTTCATGAGAAAGGTTATATCCTCAACTTCAAATTTGAAGAAGGAAAACCAGGTATCATCAAGATTGCATTGAAATACAATGCGAAAACAAAAGCTCCGGCGATTTCGAACATCCAGCGTGTTTCTACACCTGGTCACCGTAAGTATACAGGTACTGATGAGTTGCCACGTATCCTCAACGGATTGGGAATCGCAGTGGTCTCAACATCTAAAGGTGTTATGAGCGATAAGGAAGCCCGCACGCAAGGTGTAGGTGGTGAAGTTTTATGTTTTGTTTATTAAGAATAACAGTAAAAATTTTTTGACCCATGTCAAGGATAGGAAAATCACCAATTATAATTACCAAGGGCGTTGAGATAACTCTTGACAACGGAGTAGTAATGGTAAAAGGACCAAAGGGCCAGTTGAGCCAAGAAATCGACACAGCAATCAGCATAAACATTGCTGACGGCGAGGTTGTTCTCAGTAGAGAAAGTGATCACAAAGATGTGCGTTCTAAGCACGGTTTGTACCGCTCGCTGTTGAACAACATGGTAACCGGAGTAAGCACTGGTTGGTCCAAAAAACTTGAAATGATAGGTGTCGGATACCGTTGCAAGTCTACTGGCCAGCAATTGGAACTGACATTGGGATATAGCCACCCTATTATTTTTGAACTGCCGAAAGAAATTACCGTGACGGCCAAGTCGGAAAAGGGCGAGAATCCTTCAATTCTGTTGGAGTGTCATGATAAGCAACTTCTCGGACAGGTAGCGGCCAAAATCCGCAGCCTGAGAAAGCCAGAGCCTTACAAAGGTAAAGGTGTCAGATATGTAGGTGAGTTTGTACGTAAGAAGGCTGGTAAGTCAGCAGCTAAATAAAAATTGAATTAAAGCAATGGCATTCAGCAAAGAAGCTCGTAGAGCAAAAATTCGCACACGAATAAGGGCTAGTGTAAAAGGAACAGCTCAAAGACCACGTCTTTCAGTTTTCCGCAGCAATAAGCAGATTTACGCCCAGTTAATCGACGATCAAAAGGGTGTGACTATCGCCTCCGCTTCATCCAATGTGATGAAAGATGCGCAATCGGTTGCAAAACTTGATCAGGCAAAGTTGGTGGGTAAAACCATCGCTGAGCGTGCGCAAGCTGCAGGAATCAACGAAGTTGTTTTCGACCGTGGCGGATACCTTTATCATGGACGTGTTAAATCATTGGCCGAAGCAGCTCGCGAAGCAGGCCTTAAATTTTAAAAAAAATGGCAGACAATAGACCAGTTCGCTCAAGCGAAACAGAACTGAAAGACCGCCTCGTGTCGGTGAACAGGGTAACGAAAGTTACCAAGGGTGGACGTACATTCGGATTTGCAGCTATCGTAGTTGTAGGTAACGAAAAGGGCGTAGTTGGCCATGGTTTGGGAAAATCCAAAGAGGTTTCTGAGGCAGTGAATAAGGCTACCGAAGACGCTAAAAAGAATCTCATCCAGGTGCCGATCCGCAAAGGAACCATTCCTCACGAGCAAAACGGTAAGTTTGGTGGTGCACGTGTTTTCATCAAACCTGCTTCTCACGGTACAGGTGTTATCGCTGGTGGTGCGATGCGCGCAGTGCTCGAATCAGCCGGTATAACTGATGTTCTCGCGAAATCAAAAGGTTCGTCAAATCCGCATAACGTGGTGAAGGCAACTCTTGATGCGCTGTCAAAATTGCGTAACGCAACAGACATAGCTCGTGTACGTGGCATTAGTGTCGATAAAGTGTTTAACGGATAATCAGAAAATGGAGAAGCGAGTGATCGCAGCTCATAAAAGACAAGACAATGGCAAAAGTTGTAATTACACAGATCAAAAGCGCGATAGATCGTCCTGCTAGACAGAAAGCGACCATCCAAGCGTTGGGAATAAAGAAACTCCACAACCCGGTTGAGAAGGAACTCACTCCGAATATCAAAGGCATGATACGCGCTGTCAGCCATATGCTCAAAGTGGAGTACAAATAGTGAATAGGGATCATCTCTCTAAACACAATATCAAAGACTTGATGTATCAACTCTCGTTTCAAAAGAAAAACGATGACGTGATTTGCCTCGTCACAAGAAAATAAAGAAATGACGCCGTTTACGGCCTCTCAACAAACAACAACATGAAACTCAACAATCTTAAGCCTGCAGCAGGTTCCACACAGACACGCAAACGCGTTGGTCGTGGCCAGGGATCTGGTCTGGGTGAAACTTCCGGTCGTGGTAACAAAGGTGCCGGACAACGTTCGGGTACGAAGAGAAAACTTGGTTTTGAAGGTGGTCAAATGCCCTTGCAAAGACGTCTTCCGAAATTTGGTTTTAAAAACATTAACCGTGTTGAATATAAAGGTGTTAACCTTGATCTTCTTCAGGCGCTTGCCGAGAAATTGAGCGTGAGTGAAATCACACACGAGATTTTGGTTCAAAATGGTGTTTGTGCGAAAAAGGAACTTGTGAAGATCCTTGGTCGTGGCGAACTGAAGACCAAAATAAGTGTTACGGCACATGGTTTCTCTGCCACCGCGAAGGCAGCAATTGAAAAAATGGGTGGAACTGCAACTGAGATCTAATAGCTTTTTATGAAAGGATTCATTAAGAAAATACAAGATATCTGGCACCACGAAGAGTTGCGCAAGAAGATCATCTTTACTTTGATGATATTGCTTGTGTACCGCATTGGTTCATTCATCGTATTGCCAGGAGTTGACTCTTCAAAGCTGGAAACCGGTGCTCAAGGTGGACTTCTTGGTTTCCTCGGATTATTCACCGGTGGTGCATTCAGCAGGGCTTCCATTTTTGCATTGGGTATCATGCCGTATATCTCGGCATCCATCATTATCCAGTTGCTTGGATTGGCTGTGCCTTCAATCACTAAAATGCAACGTGAAGGTGAGAGTGGTCGCAAAAAGATCAATCAATACACACGTTTGCTGACAATCGGCATTGGTCTAGTTCAGGCTCCGGGCTATATCAAGTCCACACTTCCAGCAGGATCTTATCCTGAAGGTTTTGCATGGATTGCCGGATCGGTTGCTATTCTTATGTGCAGCACATTGTTCATCATGTGGCTGGGTGAGAAAATCACCGACAAAGGAATTGGCAATGGTATCTCGTTGATCATCATGTGTGGTATCATTTCGGATATTCCAAAGGGATTCATCTCTGAATTCAGATTGCAGTCTCCTTTCTTCTTCTTGATAGAAATTGCAGTTCTACTTG
>JAYTMF010000018.1:0-2055 GCA_043728755.1 Flavobacteriales bacterium | reverse complement strand
GTTGGAATGCATACTACGCAATCACTTATTGCACACTTCAAAACAGTAAACGCAGTGAAAGAAGCGTCAATTGAGGATCTTGAGAAAGTGATCAACGTGAAATTGGCGCGTATTGTCTTTGATTATTTCAACAAAGCCATTCAATAATCATACTCGTCCTTCACAGATACTTATAACACTATAACTGTTCGTTGTAGTCAATCCATCCGATGCTAACCAAAGCATGTGAATGCTTGTTATGGACAAAAGTGTGCAATTCACTGATTGCCGAATATTTTTGACCTTTCCACGATCGAAAACCCTATGGCCACGAAAACACCTAAGAAGAATATTTGGACGCGAAGATTTTGGATCCTCGCTTTCGTGCCTTTAACCATGATCGTTTTTGTCATAATTATTGGAATGGCCAGTGGATTGCCCGATGTGGACGCATTGGCAAATCCGAAAATAAATCTCGCAACACAGATTATCGCCACCGACGGTAAATCGATTGGTGCATATTATAAGGAGAACAGGTCCGACGCGAAATTCAGCGAACTTCCACCTCATCTCGTCAATGCATTGCTCTCCACGGAAGACGTTCGCTTCCGAAAACACAGCGGTGTGGATTACTTTGGACTTTTTCGTGCCGTTTTCAGCGCCGGTAAAAGTGGCGGTGGAAGCACCATCACACAGCAGCTTGCGAAAATGCAGTTTACGGATAACTATGAGAATGTATCCATCATCAAAAGGCTTTTTCAGAAAGTGCGGGAATGGATTATCGCATGTCGCATAGAAAGACTCTACACCAAAGATGAGATCATCGCACTTTATTTAAACCAATATGATTTTTTGAATCAGGCTGTTGGAATTAAGTCTGCAGCGCATATTTATTTCAACATCTCTCCGGATTCGCTCAATATTGAACAGTCGGCTATGCTCGTGGGCATGCTCAAGAATTCTTCACTATTCAATCCTATCAAACGTGATTCGCTGGTAACCAAACGCAGAGAAGTTGTCTTGAACCAAATGGCGAAGTATAGTTTTATTACCGAGCATGAATACGATTCGTTGCGCATTCTTCCTCTCGGAATTGAGTTTCAACGAATGAGCCACGATGAAGGTCTCGCGCCCTATTTCAGAGAAGTACTCAGGGCGGAACTTGAAACTATTTTGAAGCAGAAAGATGACAACGGTAAATTCAAGTACACCAAGGCAAGTGGTCAACCATACGATATTTATCGCGACGGATTGAAGGTCTATACCACCATCGACATGACGATGCAGAAGTATGCGGAATGGGCAGTGGAGGAGCATCTAAAGAAAGAACTACAACCCGCATTTACCAAAGATCTCAATAGAAGGAAGAAAGAAAACTATCCTTTCTACAACGGTATCCGTGAGAAGGATAAAGACGCGATCATGAACAGGGCCATTGAAACGAGTGAGCGTCATATGATCTACTCCGGTAAACTTTGTCCGGATTGTGCTCGCCCTGCGTTTTACATTGTAAGAAAAAAAGAAAAGGATGGAGATATGTTCCATTGTGACGAAGAAAAAGGAGGGTGTGGACATGCCTGGCATACATTGACAGAAAAGGAAATCGAGAAAGATTTTAAAACGCCGTTAAGGATGAAGGTTTACAGCCATCACGGACCGGTTGATACGCTGCTTTCACCTTTAGACAGTATCAAATACAACAAGGCTATCCTGCATGCCAGCATGATGTCAGTTGATCCTCGAAGTGGTCACGTGAAAGCTTGGGTTGGAGGTATTGATTTCAAAAATTTTAAATACGACAATGTTTATCAGTCCGCACGTCAAGTGGGTTCCACATTCAAGCCGTTGGTCTATGCTACTGCCTTGAGGATGGGAAAAAGTCCATCTGATCAAGTGGATGGTACGAAGTTTTGTTGGGGTACATGGTGTCCGCAAAACAGTGGCGGTGGATATGGTATGTACAGCATGAAATGCGCATTGGCGAATTCAGTGAATACCGTTTCTGCGCGGCTTGCACAGCAATATGGTATCGATAATATCATCAAGCTTGCTCGCAGATTGGGAATAAAATCATAC
>JAYTMF010000017.1:0-2640 GCA_043728755.1 Flavobacteriales bacterium | reverse complement strand
TTCCTGTGTGAATGATCCGCGCATTGATCTCCACTAAATTTCCAATGTGAATTGGTTTGAGAAATTGAATTCCACCGACATAGACCGTCACAGCATATCCGCCACACCAGTTGACAGCGCTCGCGTATCCAGCCTGATCGATCCACTTCATCACAGCACCACCATGCACCTTACCACCAAAATTTACGTCGGTGGGTTCTGCGAGAAAACGAAGGGTGAGTAATTTGTCCATGGGGCAAAGATGCAGGACACAGACGGAATTCCATATACAATTCGAACAAGTCAATTGTTCCTAGTTCCAAGTTCCTAGATGGCAGTCACGTATTCATTTTTTTTCGCCAATGTTGAGTTCTTCCCGATGTTTCCAACATCAAGCGTGGTTGTGTGCTTTAGACAAGAATTCACATAAGTTTTTCTAAAGGATAGATCTTGCTCATGCTGTACTAGGCTGTTAAATTTATACAGGTTAAAACTAGAGTATCAAACGTTTTAACGAGTAAAATTTGCACAAATGAAAAAATCAAGATTTAAAGAAGAGAAATAAACTCCTTCAATCGAAAAAACCAAATTCAACCAGGCGAAATCGCCTAACCTAACTAGCGCATTTGGATGCCAACTCTGAACTCCAGAACTCTGAACTCCGAACTAGTCCGCGGTGACCTTGAACTCACTCGTAAAATGAAACTCCAACTCCGGAAAATTCTTCCGCTCCATATCGAGCATGAAAGATGATGGTGCGAGAAACACGTCGTTGCCTTCTTTGTCCTTCACCATGTTCTGGCCTTTGATGCGACGGAATTCATCGAGCTTCTCGGGATGGTCTGTGGTGATCCAGCATGCTTTGTAATATGATTTCGTTTCGAATTCGCACTTCGCGCCGTACTCATGTTCGAGGCGGTATTTGATGACTTCGAATTGAAGTTCTCCAACTGTTCCAACAATCTTTCTGTTGCCGGGCTCTTGCACAAACATCTGCGCAACGCCTTCTTCGGTCAATTGACGAATGCCTTTGTCGAGCTGCTTCGACTTCATCGGGTCTTTGTTCACCAGCTCTTTAAATATCTCCGGTGAAAAACTCGGAATTCCTTTGAACATCAGCTCCTCGCCTTCAGTGAGAGTATCGCCGATTTTGAAATTACCGGTGTCGTAAAGTCCGATCACATCGCCTGCGTGCGCTTCATCAATTGTGCTTTTTGCAGAAGCGAGGAATGTCACCGGGCTTGGATATTTGAAATCTTTGTTGAGGCGAACATGATGATAGAATTTATTTCTTTCGAATGTTCCGCTGCATACGCGTAAGAACGCAATGCGGTCGCGATGACGCGGATCTATATTGGCGTGAATCTTAAAAATGAAGCCTGAAAACTTGGCTTCCTGTGGTTCAACCACACGAACGTTCGTTTCTCTGTGCTGAGGAGTGGGCGCCAGTTCCAGAAACTTATCAAGTAATTCCTTCACTCCGAAATTGTTCATCGCTGAACCAAAAAACACCGGCGCCAATTTTCCCTCAAGGTATTTTTCACGATCAAACGGATCATAAACATTATCGATGAGGTGCACGTCTTCGCGCAATTGATTCGCATATTCTCCTGCTATCTGATCCAAAAGTGGATCAGACAAGTCGCTGATGGAAACGATCTGATCGCTCACTTTTGTCTTGAGTGATTCAAACAGATTCAATGTTTTATCATAAAGTTTGTAAACGCCTTTGAAAGAATATCCTTTAGAAATGGGCCATGACAGCGGCTGTACTTTGATGCTGAGTTTTACTTCTAGTTCATCCAACAGATCAAATGGATCCAAACCTTCGAGGTCCATTTTATTGATGAAAACGATCACCGGCGTATCGCGCATGCGACACACTTCCATTAATCTTTTTGTTTGCGCTTCAACGCCTTTCGAACTGTCGATCACAAGTATGACACTGTCCACAGCGGTCAAAGTGCGGTAAGTATCCTCTGCAAAGTCTTTGTGACCAGGAGTATCGAGCAGGTTTACCTGCATGCCTTTGTATTCAAAAACCATCACCGAAGTGGCGACAGAGATTCCACGCTGACGTTCAATCTCCATGAAATCGGATGCGGCAGTTTTGGTGATCTTGTTGCTCTTCACCGCGCCTGCAGTCTGAATGGCACCGCCAAACAGCAACAGTTTTTCTGTCAACGTTGTCTTACCGGCATCGGGGTGAGAGATGATGGCGAATGTTTTACGGCGTGATATTTCTTCTTTTAATCCCATGAAATACTGTTTCTGAAAAGCGCGCGAAGATAGTGCACACCAAGTGTTCCTGAGCTTATTCGGTGCAAAGTGTTTATGAGGAATTTTCACCCAAGACGAATGAAATCAAGCCGATTAGCGTTCTGAATTTCAAAAAAGATTAACTTCACAACATGACAAAAATCCTGATGGTCTGTCTTGGGAATATCTGTCGCTCGCCGATGGCGGAAGGCATTCTCAGACATAAACTTTCCAAACTTGATGTCGATGTAGAAATAGATTCTGCCGGCACTGGCAATTATTACCAATGTGATTTATAAAACGGGCCAATGTTTGAGAAATCATACAGTGGTAAATGCCGATGGATACAAGTGTTTAGTTCAATCTGGCGAAGCAAAGATTGGACTATTACACTTGTCCAAT
>JAYTMF010000016.1:0-4394 GCA_043728755.1 Flavobacteriales bacterium | reverse complement strand
ACACGAACTGACTGTGCAATGGCTGCGTTGATCGCCGGCAATGCAGTGTATGCAGGAGTAGCGGAGAATCCTTCGAGTGCTTCAGCAAGGAGCGGATTCTCCTGTGCCAGCACTTCTATCTCATGCGAACGATGTGGCGCAAGTTGTCCTTCGTGGTATAGTCTGATCTCTTTCGCGGTAGGCAATACGCTATGTTCAAGATTACTTTTCATTTTTTTTTGTCGAGCAGCAAGCGCAAATTTCGCTTCCCATTCTGAATATGTGATTTAACTTCTCCTAGTGAATAGCCGGTTGTTTCTGTTATTTCCTTATAACTTTTTTCATTGATGTAAAACAATGTCACGCATTGTAACTGATCATCATTCAAAGCAGCAATGGCGTGTTCCAGTTTGCTAAGCCCTGCTTCTTTCATGTCCGCAAAGCTCACAGCGTCCAATTCCTGGTGCATGTTCATGGCATTTTCGTGGTGATAGACGATTTTTCTTTTTTCTTCTCTACCACTGCTGCGCAACACATCCAGACAATGATTGCGACTTATGGCATAGAGCCAATGTTGAAACGTTGCGACTTCGCGTGTTTTCAAATCGGAGATAAGCTTTTCGAAAATAGCCAAAGTTGCATCCTTCGCGTTCTCCTCATCTTTCAAATATTTCAAACACACACCAAAAACGAGATGACTGTATCTTCCATAAAGTTCGCCGACCCACATATTTCTTCCATCCTGCTTGTATTTGTCAAGCAGTTCCATGTCAGTAAGCTTCGATATTTTTTTACTAAAGAGCAATTATTTTCTGTCTTTGTTTTTCAAATTTAATGAAAGGGCGCCGGACACGTTTGCCCGGCGGCCCATAGGTTTTCCAAACCTAACTAATGAACTGTTTATTGATTGAGCTTTTTATAATAATCTTCTGAGTAGCTTTTTGTATTTACGATGACGACGCCACCCGTGGTATCGCCATACTTGGCTGGGATGCCGCCGGTGTAGACAGACACCGAACTGATTCCCGATGCCGGTACAGCCACTTCCGAGTTGCGCACTTTCACGCCATCAATAAAGAAGAGTACACCACCTTCTCTGCTACCTCTTACCGACATACCGCCACCGTCCGTTGCGGGTTTGAAATCGGAAGACATCGAAGCAACGATGCTGGAAATTTTTCCGCCATGCGTTGTTGGGCGATGTTTTAAATCTTCAGCGAGAATGGTTTGGATGTGATCGCCATCTTTGCGGATGAGCGGTTCCTTGTGGTAAATGATATCGACAGTCGCGATGATGTGTGAAGCCTCCTTCATCACGATATCCGGAGAAAAGGAGATCAGATCAGGATTCACGACCATACCGCGAATCTTTACGGAGTCCATGCCCATCATAATGGCCAGTACATCATAGGATCCGGGCCGCAGGGGATTGAGTCGGAACCTGCCATCGTCGCCGGTGGCGAGACCGAACTGATCGATACCATTTGTGGCCATAACGATGGCGCCCGGAATGGGCATGCCTTTCACATCCACGACTTTGCCGTGAATTTCACCAAAGCCCTGGGCTCCGGCACAGAGAACAATAAATGCTGCGAGTGCGGTGCAGAAGATTTGTTTTTTCATAATGTATCTTTTAGATGATATATCTATAAGATGCCGGGGTTCACAGAATTCCATAAAAAAAACGAAAATATTTTTTTTAGCCTTGACTATTAGCCCATATCAAGGCATATCAAATACCAAGTCGTACATTTGCGCCCTCAATTGAAACGCTTTATTAAACAAGCGCAGGCATTATAAGACCTGGTATGAGCGACCAAATCAAGCACGAGTGCGGTATAGCACTCCTCCGACTGAAGCAACCGCTTCACTATTACACCGAGAAATACGGAACTGCATTTTACGGCCTCAACAAAATGTACTTGTTGATGCAAAAGGAACACAACCGTGGACAAGACGGCGCAGGCCTGGTCAACATTAAGCTTGATGTAGCGCCCGGTAAAAAATACATCAGCCGTATTCGCAGTAACGATCAGCAACCCATCCGCGATGTATTCTCTAAAGTGATGTCGCGATTCAATGAACTGGAGAAAACACGTCCCGACAAAATGATGGACACGGCGTATCTGAAAGATCACTTCGCCTTCACCGGCGAAGTTTTTCTCGGTCACCTTCGCTATGGAACATACGGTGGTAACAGCATCGAAAATTGTCATCCTTTTCTTCGCCAGAACAATTGGATGACACGTAATCTAGTAGTTGCCGGCAATTTCAATATGACGAATGTCGATGAGTTGTTTCAACTGCTTGTAGAACTTGGTCAGCACCCGAAGGAGAAGGCCGATACCGTGACTGTGATGGAAAAAATAGGTCACTTTCTCGATGTAGAAAATCAAGAACTTTTTGACCATTACAAAAAACAGGGCTATAACAATGTGCAGATCACTGAGCGCATCTCGCGTCACCTCGATGTGCAACGTTTGCTTGCGCGTTCCACGAGAGATTTCGATGGTGGCTATGCCATCGCCGGATTGATAGGACATGGTGATGCTTTCGTGATGCGTGATCCCAATGGTATTCGTCCGGCGTATTGGTATGAGAATGATGAAGTATGTGTGGTGGCCAGCGAGCGCCCGCCGATACAAACCGCATTCAATGCTTCACTCGAGGACATCCATGAACTCATTCCGGGACACGCATATATCGTGAAGAAGGACGGAACTTCATCCGTTAAAAAAATAAGAGAGCCACAAGAGAAGAAGTCGTGTTCGTTTGAACGTATTTATTTCTCGCGCGGCAATGACTTGGATATTTACAAAGAGCGTCAAAACCTCGGGCGACATGTTGTTCCATTGGTGCTCAAGTCTGTAGATCATGATCTTGAAAACACCGTTTTTTCATTCATTCCCAACACAGCCGAAACGGCATTCTATGGCATGATGAAGGCGTTGGAAGATCATCTCAACGATAATAAAATAGCAGATCTCAAAGCACTAGGATCCAAGGTGACACCGGAAGATTATGAGCGCATCATTCGCAGAAGCGCACGACTCGAAAAGATAGCGATCAAAGATGTGAAGCTACGCACATTCATCACTGCTGACAGCGCGCGCGATGAATTGGTTTCGCATGTGTACGACGTCACGCATGGAGCAGTGAAGCGCGGCGTAGATACACTCGTCGTGATTGATGACTCTATTGTTCGCGGCACTACATTGCGCAAGTCGATCATCAAAATGCTCGATCGGTTGGGTCCGAAAAAAATCATCATTGCATCTTCAGCACCGCAGATCAGGTATCCCGATTGCTATGGCATCGACATGGCGAAGATGGGTGACTTCATTGCGTTTCAAGCGGCCATTGCATTGCACAAAGAAGCGGGAACGCACGATGAAGCCATGGCTGTCATCCTCAAGAAATGCCTTGAGCAAGAACACGCACCAAAAGAATCGGTGAAGAATTATGTGCGTGAAGTGTATGAGCCATTTACGGTAAAACAGATCTCAGATAAAATCGCGGAGCTAGTTACTCCAAAGGAAATTAAAGCAAAGGTGGAAGTTCTTTTTCAAACAATAGAAGGACTTCATGAGTCATGTCCTGATCACACTGGCGACTGGTATTTCACCGGACACTATCCCACGCCTGGCGGAAACAAAGTGGTGAACAAGGCGTTTATCAATTATATGCAGGGGAAAAACGTTCGCGCATACTGATCATTTACGATTTTTGATTTGCATGGATGAGCGTTTTATGATTGCATGGATTCCATCTAATACCGATTGGACAAGTGTAATAGTCCAAACTTTGCTTTGCCAGATTGAACTAAACACTTGTATCCATCGGCATATACCACTGTATGATTTCTAAAACATTGGCATGTTTTATTAATCACATTGGTATAATTGCAACGTCTTTCTTCAATAAACATGTTGAGCCAGTCCTTTCGAAAACAAGGGTTTGTTCTGCATCAGGCGTTGTGCATTTAGAATCCAACAGAATTTCGGCACAAATCACAAATTATTCTCATGAAGTACGACTGTTTCTGAAAGCGCCAATGGCTTCACAAAAGAGCGCCACAGACATCACCAAAAAGAACGGATAAGCCGGCACCAGGTAACGCTGCTCGATGAAGCCGAAGTAGATGGCGAGAAGGCCAATTACAGAAAAGGGAATGGCAGCGAAGGCAAGTTGTTTCCAACGCAATTTGAAAAGTAACCAAAACGTATACAGCACGGCGAAGAAACCAACAAGAAGCAGAAGGAGATAGTAACCCAACTTCACCATTTTCTGCATGATGTTCATCTCGCTGAATGCCGGTCCGGGCATGTTGTCCAATCGATCAGGAAAAACAAAACGCTTGAACATGACCATCCTGTTGAAGAAGTAATAGTCGGCAGCTTTTTCGCTGATGTAGG
>JAYTMF010000015.1:0-2566 GCA_043728755.1 Flavobacteriales bacterium | reverse complement strand
TTGATGTGGAAGCCTATTTACGCGACGGTGGCGAAATGAAACTACAATTGATTCCTCCGGCATGGATAAAAGTTTCTGCCGTGGATATTGAACCATTTAATCCGGACATTCATCACATCGAAGGACATTCAAACACAGGCATTTCAGATCACATGACACCACTGATTGATCCCCAAATTTGGAAAGTAAGCGGAAACGTAGCACAATCGATAACATTTAGGTATGTGTATAATGATCTTAGCGTGAGCATGATTGAGCACTACTACGTTCCAGCACCAACTGCATTTGACACCACAACTTATGTCATTACATATTAAATAATAGGGTTACCAAGTTAGGTCGTAGCGACAACGATAGATTTTAGTTATGCCGGGCCGTGCTGAACCATCCTAGAGATTAGCCTTTCTACAATTTATTTTCTGTGGTTTCTCCTATTGAATCTAAAAAAGTATTCGTCCAAATATTAACCCATGTGCTTTTTATTGCAAAACGAATGCACCCCTTTGCAACCCGTTTTTGAAGTTTCTGATTTGGGTGAATCATTAGGAAATTTTGCCCTTTTTCAGACTTCCTCTCAGCAATGTTGCATTGATCTTATTCGTACAATTCGCACCACGGCGGCCCTGAACGTCCAAAAAATCATATCATCAAAACCTTGCACTTGAACGAAAATCAGATCCTTCAGTATGATGCATTGATAAAACTGCATCAGAAAAATATTGGCGCAGAAGAAAGTTCAATATCAAGTTTGAAAAGTCAGCTCTACTCAAGATTAACAGGTGAGGCAACTGCTGAACAGCGTGATAGTCTATTCATCGAACTAGGAAAAAATCAATCGAATATCGAAATCATTCACTACAAACATTTTGATGACATCCGTTCAATGTGCAGTGAAGAACAGTAGAAATATTTCGGCGAGCTATCTACAGAACTTTCAGATTAGTTTTCCGAAAAAATGCACCACAAAGGAAGTCCACAATAATGCGAATATTTCTATACGTCATATCTATGCTTGTGAGTTCGCACATGCTCGCTCAATCTGACGAGATTGTACATGTCAACTGGCAATCTGAATGGTATGACCAACCCTTTGAACTCCATACGCCCTATAAAACTTCCGACAACTTTCAGATTGAATTCGATCAACTTAAAATGTATGTTTCCGAATTTCGGTTATTAGACAATGACAAGATCGTTTGGGCAGAGAACAGTAGCTTTCATCTTTTGGACTTTGGCGATCCTTCGACAACAAACTGGACATGGTCGATTCCAACAAATATTGATTACAACAAAATTCAATTCACCTTTGGAATAGATAGTCTGACCCAGGTTTCGGGTGTTCAGGGTGGTCCATTGGATCCAACAACAGGTATGTATTGGACATGGCAAACAGGGTACATAAATTTTAAGTTGGAGGGAAAAAGTGATCAATGTCCGTCCAGATTAAATCAATTTCAACTACACATTGGTGGCTATGCTTTTCCGCACAACACTTCCCGTCTGATCACGCATGCCGTCAATGATAAACAAAAATTAAATTTCATCATTCCATGTAACAAGCTCATCGACGCATGGGATCTCACGACAGAACATCACATCATGTCGCCCGGTGAATCGGCAGACAGGTGCGCAGAAATTTTATACAACATCATTACCACGAGATGAAGAAAAGCAAACTACTCATCATACCATTCATAGCGCTGGTGCTTGCGTTCAGTCCGGTGAAAAACATGCTATGGCATAATCCAAAAGGTTGGCCTACTCCTCATTACGATTTTTCTAAGAATCCGATATCGACAGCGAAAATCGAATTAGGTCGTGCATTGTTTTATGATCCCATTCTGTCGCAAGACAACTCGATATCGTGTGCTACTTGCCATTCGCCGTACAACGCGTTTGCGCACACCGATCACGACCTGAGTCATGGCATTCACGACAGTATAGGAACACGCAATGCCCCTGCTCTATTCAATGCCGCATGGCAAAAATCCTTTATGTGGGATGGTGCCATTCAACATCTCGACATGTTGGCACTTGCACCGATGAGTCATCCGGCTGAGATGGGAGAAGACTTAGTACATGTTATAAATAAACTTCAAAGCAGTACCCTTTATCCGTCGATGTTCAATCGCGCTTTTGGCGACAGCATCATCACGGGTGAGCATCTTCTGAAAGCCATTTCTCAATTTCAACTCACACTTGTTTCGAACGGATCCAAATATGACAAAGTAAAATCCGGTGAGGAAGACTTCACGGATCAGGAAAAAAATGGATACACACTATTTTTGAAAAATTGTAACAGTTGTCACGCTGAGCCACTTTTCTCCACGTTTGAATTTGCCAACACTGGCCTCCCATTAGATTCCACATTGAACGACCTTGGCAAATATGCCATCACACATCAGGCTTCTGATAGCATAAAGTTCAAGATCCCATCACTTAGAAATTTATCATTCACGTATCCCTATATGCATGATGGAAGATTCAAAAAACTAAGTCAGGTGATCAATCATTATGTCAGTAAAAAAAATCAAAGTTCAACGCTTGCTGAACAACTAAGATCGCC
>JAYTMF010000014.1:0-1622 GCA_043728755.1 Flavobacteriales bacterium | reverse complement strand
ACCATGAATAGCAGTCACCTGCATGACGGACATTTTAAAATTTATGGGGGAGGATTCAGTATGATTAATTCTTTTTTGCATGACGCGTATTTAGAAAGCTCCGAGCTTCAATTGGTAAGTGCATTGAAAAATTGCTCATTCCAAAATTGTAATCAGGATTGGATGCTCTATGATCAGAGCATTGTAGAATTAAAGGTCACTGAATGCCACTTCATTCGAAGCAATCCCGGAATCGGATTATACAAATTTGGTGGAAAGCTCTCCCTGAAATGTACAACCATCACGAACTGTGAAATAGGCGTCCTGGTCGATAAAGGAGCGGTGCTGAATATGTCATCCAGCGACAATGCAGGCTACAACAAATTCGTCAATTGTGATGTGATGATTCATTGCGAAATGGCTATTGGACTGCAACTTGACCGGGGTTACAACGACTTTTTCTATCCCAATTCCATCATCATACAAGGTACGTTACACGATTACCATTGCACGCTGGACGACACATTTCAAGGCTGCATAAGTCCTGAAATTCCAGCCAGCTACAATTTCTGGCCAAATGGATTAGGCGTTCCTGATTATCCGGCAATCACACTGCATGCAACAGATAATGGCCCATGCACTGCGCAAGGAAATTCTGTTTGTTATATCCTTCTTTCCGACAACAATCCCCTAGGCAACAGCAGCGCTTGTGGTTCACAATTTGCAATGGTCGATTTCAGAAAAAATGCTGCCCATTCTTCATATTCCAACGAATTGCTGCTCTCCAAAGCAAACCAATTGCCGGATGAAAGCAGCGGTGCTCAAATGAATGGCATGCTCAAAGATCTCAATCCCGGCAACCCAATGATCACTACTTCATTCTTCAACAATGTTGAGCTGGAAGAGGCATTGATTATCGCCGCGTCTTATCTCGAGTTGTCAGACACTCTTGGTAATGATAGCATTGCTATTGAACTTTTCCATCAGATTCTTTCCAGCGATCTGGACAGATCTGTTGAAGAGATCCGATGGAAAATGAATTGGGGTTTGCGCAACATGAAAACTGCGATGGAGCATATGTTTGTGCATGATGAAATCACAACCGCCGAGAACATCGAAACCTTTCACCCCATCGTTCAGCAATATGTGGATGTACTCAATATCATGACGGATGACAATGTCAGTGATTCAACATACATACAGCGATTCTATTTCGAATTGCAAAAAGCGCATTTGTTCTTGACGATAGGCAATTGCACAATGGCATCTGAACTGTTCGATAAACTAGATGATTGCCAACTGGACTCTCTCGAACAAGGCGTATTAAACATCTGGTTGGCCTCTGCTCTCATCGAACTGAGCGTGAGGGAGCAATATGGCACAGGCATGCCGCAAGATTCCATTTCATTCGCTGTGGACACCACCGGCTTCAACGTGCCTGTCTCCTACTTGTCCAACGAATATTTCTTTGGTGCAACGATTAATTCTCCAACCTCAGTGTCCTATGTGCCTTGCGCATTTTCGTATAAAAGCAAAACGAAAACTGAACCAACAATATCATTCAACGTATATCCGAATCCTTCAAACGGCATGATCAATATCCAATACGAAGGCGCTGATCAATTCAATCAATTGAAAATTAC
>JAYTMF010000013.1:0-6184 GCA_043728755.1 Flavobacteriales bacterium | reverse complement strand
ACGTGTATCCATCGGCATTTACCACTGTACGATTTCTCAAACATTGGCCTGCTTTATAAATCACATTGGCATTAGATCCATAGGGAAACGACTGCCGTGGTTGGATTTTAACAATATTTCAAAAATTAACAGTACCATGTTTTACATAGTTCATTGCAAAGGAATATCTTTGACCCGAAATTCATTGGAAGAAAACTTTTACCCTTCTGATAAATGGCAAAAAAAAATCCACTTTTAGCATGAAAACAACATCCATCAAAACAGTATTCGTAATCGCCATGCTGGCAACAGGAAGTGCGATCGCACTTGCTGCCGGAAGTCGAAATTTTGCAGATGACGATCGAATTGTGAAAAATGAAACGACAGATATCTCCATTGCCGACAAAAACAAACCGCAAAAAATTTACGCCTGGATAAAGAAGAAAGTGCGTTGTCCGGAATTCATAAATTCAGAGGACGATAACCTTGTTGAGGTATGGTTAAAACATGGCACAAACGGAAGAATAGAAATCCTCAAAATGAATGCAGTGTCTGATCGTCTATCCTCTTATGTTATGCAAGAGCTGAATGGTCAGTATTGTCCAGTTGAGGATATTGACAGCATATATCACTTCGCAATTCAATTCAAAAGAATCGGATGAACCCAAACAAAAGAACACATCAATGGATATAGAAAACACAAAAGCCCAGATGCGTAAAGGAGTACTTGAGTTCTGCATACTCGGCATCCTCAAGCGCGGTGAAGCCTATCCCTCCGACATCATTGGCACACTCAAGGATGCCAAACTGATCGTCGTTGAAGGAACGCTTTACCCCCTTCTCACTCGTTTGAAAAATGATGGTTTACTCAGCTACAGATGGGAAGAAAGTCAGCAAGGACCACCACGCAAATATTATAGTATCACAGAGGCCGGTATTCAATTTCATACTGAATTGAAAGGAACATGGGATGAATTGTCCTATGCGGTAAAACAATCCCAAAAACTTTAACAACCCCAACGATGAATAAAACAATATCAATCAATCTCGGCGGAAGTGTCTTCAATATTGAAGAAGTTGCCTTTCAAATATTGAAAAACTACCTCGAAAGTATCTTAGCCAATTTCTCCAATGACCCGGCATCTGCTGAAATCATGTCGGACATTGAAGAACGCATCGCGGAAATATTCCATGAGAAAAACAGTGACAAAAAGAATGTCATCACGCAGGAAGATGTATCGGACATGACCACCATCATGGGCAATCCGGAAGATTACAAAATCGATGGAGATGAATCTACTGCCCCTGAGGAAAGTCAGCAGACATCCGGCAAAACACGCAACAGCCGCAGAAGAATTTATAGAGATACTGACGATGCTATGATAGCAGGAGTTTGTAGTGGGCTCAGTCACTACCTACGATGGGATCCTCTTGTTATCAGGCTACTTCTCGTCTTTTTAACCATTGTCTCTTTTGGTTTTCCCGGTGTACTTGGTTATATTATATTCTGGGCACTGGTTCCTCCGGCAAAAACAACTGCAGAGAAATTACACATGCGCGGAGAAAATGTCAACGTTGAGAACATCGGTCGTTTTGTAAATGACGAAGCGCGACAGGCGGCAGAAAGAATTTCCAAAGCAGGAAGAACGGCATCGCAAAACATCCGCAAGCATTCCGGAGAATTTCTTCATGGCTTTGGAAGAGTCATTGCTGTCATTTTCGGCTTGTTCATCCTGATGATCGGACTTGGCCTGCTCACGGGTTTACTCTCACTGATCATACTTTCTGAATTCAACATTTTTGGATTTGATGGCGATAGCTGGACGACAATAAACCAAATAGTATTTGCAAATGATGGCACTATATGGATCATGATCATCGGTATTGCATTCGCTCTTGGTGCGCCGGCTATTGGACTTATATATGCCGCCATCAAGCTGATCACCGGCAGCACCAAACGAATTAAAGGTTTTGGAATATCACTCTTATCACTGTTTATCATCGGAATGATCATGTGTGCCTATGGCGGCATTCGAACCGGCAAAGAATTCAATCGTCATGCAGGAGTAGACAATACAACCCTTTTGTCTGAAGTAACATCCGACACGCTTTACTTCAATGTGATGCATGATGATGTTTTCATAGGAAGAAATTCACGCGATCACGACTTTACAGATCTGATAAAAATAGATCGTGATGTGATTTATTACGGCGACCCGATTGACATTCAGTTTGAAGCAAGCACCTCGAATCAATTCAAAATTGATGTAGAGAAAAAATGCAATGGAAAGAATCTGGAACAAGCCGGCTCACTGGCGAGAAATATTGTCTATCCATTCGTGGCTGTTGGCGATAGCATCATTTTATCTCCGCACTTTACAACTCCGCGCAACGATCTCTACAGAGGCCAAAACCTCATTGCGCGCATATCAATACCTATTGGAAAATACGTGCGCTTCGGACCAAATAGTTCTTTACTGACCTGGTACAGTGAAGAAAATGGCGTGATGCGTATGTCGGAAGACGGACTGGAAAGTGAGAAGGAGTACAAATTGAAAATTTCAGCCCCAAATATTAAAGTGACGGATGACAGCGTAATCATCAAAACGAATAGTATTGAAATCAACGCAAGCAGAGACTAAAGGCGACTTTCCTCCACCACTTATACCGATTGGACAAGTGTAATAATCCAATCTTTGCTTCGCCAGATTGAACTAAACACTTGTATCCATCAGCATTTACCACTGTATGATTTCTCAAACATTGGCCTGTTTTATAAATCACATTGGTATTATACCAATTACAACCATTAATTGGTCTAAAGATGCGAAGTGGTTTTTTATCAAGACGATGAAAAAAATCGTTGCATAGCCTTAGCTACGGAACCATTTTTTGAAGAAATATTGATGAAAAAGAACAAGCAGATTGGACTAATTTATGGTTATAATTGGTATTAGCAGCCGTTTCATTGAAGCGGCTGCTTTATTTTAACGCAAGGGCACTTCCAATAACCTCTTTCATGAATCGACCAACTATGAATTTTGCTATGTTTTAATCATTTGTTTCGATACTCATTTTGTGATTCACAAAACAGTTTATTAGAAGTGCCCATAGCTGATTTCTGTCACCTTGTTTGCATTCGCGCCTTGTATGCTGTTGTTTTGCAGCATGTCGAGAGTGCACATCATCTTACTTATAGCAAGCTTGGTTCTTCTATCCGCAATGACAACGCGAAAGAAAAAAGATCCGGAAGCAATGAAAGCAGCGAAGACAGAACTTGGTCGACAGCTGTTTTTTGATAAAGCGTTGAGCAATCCTGACGGGCAAAGCTGCACGGTCTGTCATGCCCCGAAAACGGCGTTCAGCGATCCCAATCATGCAATAGTATCGGAAGGAATGATCGACGGAACTTTCGTGCCTCGCAATTCTCCTTCACTTACCTACGTGTCGTTTGTTCCGCCTCTTGCCTACTCGGAAAAAAACGAAGTGTGGAAGGGCGGATTGTTTTGGGATGGCCGCTCGAATACATTGGAGCATCAACTTTCCGGGCCATTCTTCAATCCTGCGGAAATGAACAATACCGACTCAACTATGTTAGTCGCAGAGTTGAAGAAAGCACCATACTACAAAATGTACAAAGACATCTATGGCAAAGCGAAAAGGACGGAACAAACATTTCGAAACATGTGCGAATCCATCGCATTGTTTGAAAGTAGCGAAGTGTTGAATGAGTTCAGTTCCAAGTACGATCTCATGTTGGAAGGAAAAGTAAAATTTACCGCAATAGAATCACTCGGTATGGAATTATTCATGGGCAAAGCAAATTGTGTGAAGTGTCACAGCATGGAAACAGAGCCGGTTTCAGGAAAAGTATTGTTCACTGATTTCAGTTATCACAACGTTGGTGTTCCAAGAAATGAAGACAATCCATTCTATACAACACGATCGGACCTCAACCCAAAAGGAAAAGACGCCATCGACCTCGGACTCGGCGCAGTTGTAAACGACGTCAATCAAAACGGTAAATTCCGTGTTCCGACATTGAGAAATGTGCAATACACTAGTCCCTACTTTCACAATGGATTTAGCAAGACTCTTAAAGATGCTGTCCATTTCATGAATACACGCAACTTCGGAAACTATCCGGCACCTGAGGTAAACTATAATATAGCATCGCAGCTAACAGGCAGTCAGAATTTATCTGATGAAGAGGAAAATGAGGTCGTTGCATTTCTGCTAACGCTGACCGATGGGTTTGAAGTGGAGTGAGCTTGAGAAGTCCAACAAGTATGCTGAATGAGTGTTGTCTTAAATCAATGCTTAATGTTCTAATGAATTCATCACCGCTCACCTTCATTGTTAAATCTCTACTTTCTCCGTCATCTTCAAATATCGCCATAAGCGTTGAAGATATACGAGGTGCGCTTTTCACGCGGAATTGCCGATTTTCTATCGCGGTATGGATATAATACCAATGTGATTTATAAAACAGGCCAATGTTTGAGAAATCATTCAGTGGTAAATTCCGATGGATACGAATGTTTCGTTCAATCTGGCGAAGCAAAGTTTGGACTATTACACTTTCCAATCGGTATAAGCGATTCCGGTGTCAATACTTTTATAGTTGCTTTTTTATAGTCTTTGAAGCTTCCGGTAATTATGGTTGTCAGGTGAACATAACACGCGCTCAATGTGAAATTCGAATTAAACAGCATGAAATTTTACTTCCTCAATAGGCTTTGAAAAATTTGAAGTGAGTTGTGAAAAAACGATGAATCATACGTGTGAATGAGTTTTGTGAAAGGCATTATACCAATTATAACCATAAATTGGTCTAAAGATGCGAAGTGGTTTTTTATCAAGACGATGAAAAAAATCGTTGCATAGCCTTAGCTACGGAACTATTTTTTGAAGAAGTATTGATGAAAAAGAACAAGCAGATTGGACTAATTTATGGTTGTAATTAGTGTTACACTTTTTTCAGAATGGCTGACATTGAAATGGCTTTACCGGTCTTTACTTCAACCATAAGTTTCTCAAGTTACAAATCTCCATAGTGTTCATCCTTCACGCCGATGACATTCCCTCCTAATCTCTTTGCCAATTCAGCTAGAATTTTGTTGCACTTCTTGTCCGCTTTGAGCAATATTGTACTGGTGTGGCAAAAATAATTATATTGACACAACCTGCCATTATTGATTGGTCACGCTTCCGCTTTTGCAGCATAAAGATATTTCCCTGTATAAGATTTTTCAATGGACGTGATGTCCTCCGGTTTGCCGGCGAATACAACTTGTCCGCCACCATCGCCACCTTCCGGCCCCATATCAATCAACCAGTCGGCGCATCGGATCACATCCATATTGTGTTCAATAGCGATGATGCTGTGTCCTTTGTCGAGCAACGCATTGAAGGAATCCATCAGCTTTTTTACGTCGTGGAAGTGAAGTCCGGTGGTAGGCTCATCAAAGATGAATAACGTGTGGTTGTTTGCCGATCCTTTGGTGAGAAAGGATGCAAGCTTGATGCGCTGGGCTTCTCCTCCACTGAGTGATGATGAACTTTGTCCCAGACCGATATATCCCAAACCGACTTGCTGCAATGGAATCAATTTTTCAATGATGTGTCTGTTCGTTGTCTTTTCTTTTTCTATTGAAAAAAATTCAACCGCTTCATCCACCGTCATATTCAACACATCGCTGATGCTTTTGGACTTGTAAACTACTTCGATGACCTCTTCCTTAAACCTCTTTCCTTTACACGCTTCGCACACCAATTTAATATCGGCCATGAATTGCATGGATATAGTTTGTTGTCCTTCTCCTTCACAAGTATCGCATCTTCCGCCTTCCACATTGAAACTAAAATGTGAAGGTTTGAAGCCTCTTTGTTTCGCCAGAGTTTGCGACGAATACAGATTGCGAATCTCATCGTAAGCTTTGATATACGTCACCGGATTGGAACGCGATGACTTTCCTATTGGATTCTGATCTACAAACTCCACGGCGTTTAATGATCTGAAGTCACCTTCCAACGCATCGTATTCGCCGATCATCTCTGTGGGAAATCCACCGAGTTCTCTTTGCAACGCAGGAAAAAGAATGTTCTTTATCAATGTCGATTTACCGCTTCCACTCACGCCACTCACCACGGTGAAGCATCGCAGTGGGAATTCCACATCGATGTCCTTCAAGGAATGTTCTCG
>JAYTMF010000012.1:0-8909 GCA_043728755.1 Flavobacteriales bacterium | reverse complement strand
GGCCACTGCAGTTGGAGGATTCATCTCATGGGGTTACAGCTATTCTTGGGATATCGATGGCGCACCGGCCTGGCAATGGACGGAAACGTATAGTGATACCGCCAATGTGCCCGTAGTACTTACCGTTTTGGTGAGTGACAATTGTGGACAAACAGCTACTGCCAACGTTCAGGTGAATGTGATCAGTCCAGCCATTGTACTTGATCTTTCTGATGAATTGGATGGAAATTGTGCTACCATCTTTAATATAATTCCTCAGCTAAGCGGTGGTAGTGGCAATCCATCAACATGGAACTATCAATGGACCGCAGGCGGTAATATCATCGGAAATGGAACGACATTAAACACCAATTTCGCTTCCAATACATTGGTAAGTTTGAATGTCACCGACGGTTGTGGACAACAAGCTTCAGATGCAGTGAATATTGTGATCACGAATCCCCCTTTGGCTATCGAACTAGGTGAAGACATCAGCACATCTTGTGTTGCTCTTACACCATTGATCGCCAACTATACTGGAGGAAGTGGCACAGTAAACTATCAATGGATCGTCAATGGAACCGTAGTAGGAACTGGACAGAACTACAACATTCAAAGTTTTGTTACTGTGGATGTCTACTTGAATATACAGGATGCCTGTGGTTCAGTTGCTTCAGACGAGATCAGCATTCACATTCCGGACATTCCACTAAGCATCCTTGCTACAGCAAATTCTGCTATTTGTCCCGGAGATTCTATTGGAGTTTGGGCAATTGCGACCGGTGGTGAAGAAGGATTCGTGTACGATTGGAATTCAGGAGCACATTTCAGCAACTTTACCGACTATCCCGCCTTCTCCACTATTTATCATGTAATAGCCACAGACATATGTGGAAAGACAGTTGAAGAGTCGGTGACCATTAGCGTGAATCCGATCATCGCCGACTTCAACACACAGAATATCGGCGAAAACCTTTATGCATTCGAAGCAACGCCAACGCCTGCTTGTCCAGGTTGCGAAATGCTTTGGGATTTCGGTGACGGCAACTTCAGCAACCATCCAAACCCCACGCACGAATTCGATGGTCTGGACACCTACATCGTTACCTATACAGTTGTAAATGAAATCGGTTGTCGCGATGATGGATCAACAACCATTATTCCTCCTCCCATTTTTTATATACCAAATGCTTTCTCTCCAAATGGTGACGGTATCAATGATGTTTTCTTCGTTGCATCCAATTCAGTCTCTGAATATGAAATACACATCTTCAACAGATGGGGTGATGAAGTTTTCACATCAAAAGACCCCAAAGAACCATGGATAGGTGACAATAAAGGCAATGGTGAATACTTCATTCCCAACGGAGTTTACAACTACGTTGTAAGAATAAAAGGATTTAATACTGATACAGTCAAGCAGTCTGGCACCATCCTTATCTTCAGATAATTATTCGATCGTTGCACGTCTCGCTGACTGAGAAATGCAATTGAAGCCTGGTTGGTTTTATACCAATTGGACAAGTGTAAAAGTCCAATCTTTGCTTCGCCAGATTGAACTAAACGCTTGTATCCATCGGCAAATACCACTATATGATTTCTCAAACATTGGCATGTTTTAAAAATCACATGGGTATTATATCATTGAAGGATTGCTCATAGAGTTGTTAGCAAAGGATTGTAATCTTAATTACAAGTCCTTTATGTCGCATGGTACATTTGCGCAACTATTCAACTATCATGACCTTCCATTCCCGTTCAAGAAGCCTTATTCTATTGTCCGTGCTTACTTTCGTTTCAGTTATTTTTTCTTGTAAAATAAAATCGGGTGTAAATACGTCTTCCGATATTTCAGTGGCGCCGCACGTTTCCAATTCCCAGGTGCCACACTTAAAAGCGAAGTCTTTTGACTATCTGAAAAGTTGTATGTCCGGCACTTTTTCAAGTCAAGAGCAAAGCAAAAACGATTCTGATTTTTTCGATATACAACTACGCATGATTCCGATCTGGGAAAAAACAGACAATGTGTTTTACCTCTACGTAGAGCAAGCGGTGGCGTCTATGAAAGACAAGCCATACAGACAGCGGGTATACAAAGTGGTGCAAGAAGATGACACACATTTCATCAGCTATATTTTCACATTACCTGAACCTGAAAAATTTGTCGGTAAGAGTGAAGGCGATGATGTATTCTCCACCATTGATCAGGAAATCATTGTAGAAAAAACAGGCTGCGAAGTGAGACTCACATTCGATCCGGCTAAAAATGTATTTACCGGAAGCACTGGTGAAAACACTTGCCCAAGCGAACGATCCGGTGCAAGTTGGGCAACTTCCAAGGTGAACATCAGCAACGGCGTGATGATTAGTTGGGACCAAGGATGGGATGGCAAAGGCCAGCAAGTTTGGGGCGCTGAAAACAGTGGGTATATATTTAAAAAAATAAGCTAATCCCCCAAATCGTATGTGCGGCATAGCTGGTTCTTATAAGTTTGACACAAAAGAAAACTCCGATGGAATTTCTGACAACGCGATTCAAAATGCGTTGCGGAAAATGAATCACCGTGGTCCGGACTTCCATTCAGTAAAAGATTTCAATTCGTGCATTTTAGGTCATAACCGCCTCTCAATATTGGATCTATCAGAGCTGGGCAATCAGCCTATGTCTGATATATCAGGTAGATATTGGATTTCTTTTAATGGTGAAATTTTCAATCACCCGGATCTTCGAAAAGACTTAGAAAAAACCGGCGTCCACTTCAAATCCACAAGCGACACCGAAGTACTGCTTCACTTACTCATCCAACAAGGCGAATTCGCGTTGTCTCGACTCAATGGCTTTTTTGCTTTCGCATTTTATGATTGCCAAACTCATGAATTACTAATCGCCCGAGATCGATTCGGGGAAAAACCACTATGGTACTTCAGTGATAATCGCAACATCCATTTTGCCAGTGAATTGAAAGCGTTGCGCTGCTTCGATATCCCGACTGACATTGATCAGATATCACTTTCGCTCTATCTTCAGTTTGGCTATATCCCGGCTCCACAAAGCATCTATAAAAACGTATTGAAGCTTGAGCCTGGTCATTTCATACAATGTAAAAATGGCACGATCACAACGAAGGAGTGGTTTACCAATGGCAATTTCACCTGGCTTGAAAAAGAACCCACGGAAATCATAAAGCATGGGCGTGATCTGATGCAAGACGCTGTAAACATCCGCACCAAAGCAGATGTACCCGTCGGTTGTTTTCTATCAGGAGGTGTCGACTCATCCATCGTCGCATTGCTAGCCTCCGGGAAAAAAGAGCAACTGCAAACCTTCTCCGTTGCATTCAATGATCTTCCTTTTCTGGATGAAACGAAATATGCAGTTGAAGTAGCCAAGCATATCGACAGCAAACATGAAGTCATTCGAATAAACAGTTCCGATCTGCATCAGGAAATCACACATGTCTGGAATCAACTCGATGAACCTTTTTCGGATTCAAGTTCGATTGCTGTTTCGTTGCTTTCTTCCAAAGTGAGCAAGCATGTGAAAGTGGCCCTCAGCGGTGATGGGGCGGATGAAATTTTTGGTGGATACAATAAACACGCTGCGATTTTGCGATCCATGACTCGAAAAAATCCAAATAGTATTTTGCCTTTTCTCTTGCCTGTGATTAATGTGCTTCCAACAGGTCGCCAATCCAAAGTGAGCAATCGTCTGCGTCAATTAAAAAAATATGCGCAGGGCATTGACCTCAATCTAAAGGAAAGATATATTCTTTGGGCGTCATGGGCAAATGAATCCATCTGCGAAATGCTCAGCACTCAGGAAGTAAGCGTGCGCAGAGGGGCAAGACTCAACCTATTCGTGTGCGATATTATTGATGATGATTTCAACTCCATTCTTATTGCTGATCAGAAGCTAGTCCTCGCCAACGACATGCTCGTGAAAGTGGATCTCATGAGCATGATGCATTCGCTGGAAGTCCGCGCACCTTTTCTCGATCACAGGTTGGTGGAATTTGTGAATGCCCTCCCTGTCCAATTCAAAGTTGACGGCACCAATCGCAAAATTCTATTGCGCGACAGCTACGCCAAAGAACTACCTGAATCTGTTTTCAACAGACCTAAAAAGGGTTTCGAAGTGCCTCTGGAAAAATGGCTGCGCAATGAACTAAAAGAAATGGTCTTCGAGCATTTGAGTGCCTGCAATATCACCACACATGAATATGTCAAGAAAGATGTTGTAGAACTCGTGCTGAATTCATTCTACAAAAAAGGAAAAAACGAATATACTCATCTCATCTATTCTCTTCTGACATTTGAATATTGGTATCGCAATCAACACAAAAGTTGAATGCGAAAATTCCATAGAACATGACTCATGTCAACGGCGCAGAAAATCACCACATCTAATTTCGCCGCATGTTTTCTGACTTAGGAATTCTTGTCAAATACCTGAAACCATCAGGTAAATTGCTATGGCTGGCGCTCGGTCTTGCTGCTATCAACCAAACTTTCTCGCTTCTCGATCCGCTCATCACAGGCAAACTCATCGATCAACTTGGAGTTCATAAAAGCAACTACGACTTCAATTGGTCGGGTTTTTCTCACGACCTTTTGATATTCCTTCTGCTCTCAATGGGCGTTGCCATGATCAGCCGAATTGCCAAGAATTTCCAGGATTATTTTACCAATGTCATCATCCAGCGAACGGGTGCAAGAATGTACACAGACGGCATCAAACACTCCTTGCAATTACCCTATGAAGTTTTTGAAGATCAACGCAGTGGAGAAACTTTGGGTAAACTCCAAAAAGTAAGAAGCGATTCTGAAAAGCTCATCAATTCATTTGTTGGAATATTCTTCCAAAGCATTGTCGGGATTGTTTTCGTTGTCATATATGCTGTTCAATTGCATTGGGTGATCGCACCCATATTCCTGTTGACAGTGCCGCTGCTCGCTATAGTGAGCAGCTTACTCAGTAAAAAAATAAAGGTCGTTTCTAAAATCATTCTGGGGGAAACAACTTCTTTGGCCGGCAGCACCACCGAATCTCTTCGCAACATAGAACTTGTGAAAGGTCTGGGACTCGCGAATCAAGAAGTAAACCGACTCAACAATGTGACTGTGAAAATTCTTGGTCTTGAGTTGCGCAAAGTGAAATACATCCGATCGCTCAGTTTCATACAAGGAACCACGGTCAATTTCCTTCGCACATGTCTTATTTTTCTTTTATACTTTTTACTTTTCAAAGACCAAATCACCATCGGCGAATTGATGACTTTGATGTTCTATAGTTTTTTCATTTTCGGTCCTTTACAAGAATTGGGAAATGTGATTGCTACATACCGCGAAGCACAAGCATCACTCAAAAATTTCGAAGATATACTCAACACACCGGTTGAACCTCGGCCCGAAAATCCAACTCACCTGAGTGCCATCGAAAAATTTGAATTCGAAGCTGTTTCTTTCAAACACAAATCTGCTCAAACCTTTGCCCTCAAAAACGTTTCATTTAAAGTGAACAAAGGCGAAACGATTGCCTTTGTTGGCCCATCGGGTTCAGGGAAAACAACTATGGTGAAATTGCTCATTGGCCTCTATGCACCCACCGAAGGAAGAATTTTATATGACGACTTCAATGGGCAGGATATCGACATGAATTCGTTTCGAGAGCAGATCGGTATGGTGACGCAAGACACACAACTTTTTGCTGGTAGCATCAAAGAAAATCTCTTGTTCGTTAAGCCGCATGCTACCGATGAACATATCAAAACTGCGCTAGAAAAAGCAGCATGTCACAAACTGTTGGCGCGTGCAGAAAACGGAATCGACACAATGATCGGCGAAGGGGGTATCAAGATTTCTGGTGGAGAAAAACAACGACTGTCCATTGCACGAGCACTTCTGCGCAATCCGCATCTCCTCATTATGGATGAAGCAACATCCGCTCTTGATTCTATCACCGAAGAAGAAATAACCGATACGGTGAAGCGTATTCATCACTCTCAAAATATCATAACCATTCTGATAGCCCACAGATTGTCAACGGTGATGTACGCCGATCGCATCTTCGTGCTTGAACATGGCGAAATAGTGGAACAGGGAAGTCACGACGAACTGGTGAGTGAAAAAGGCTTGTACTACGCTATGTGGAGACAACAAATCGGTGAGCGCAAGATGGCGGTGGCATCATGAATCATTTTTTGAATTGAAGAATTATTCATTTGTTGATTGCTCGCGTTACTCAGCAATTTCATTCAACTTCTTCTTCGAATTTCGGAGGAACGGCAGGCAAAGGATCTTTGGGAAGTTTTGGTGCTGATGATTCAGGCTCTATCTGATCCAACTTCAATTCTGCTTGCTTGCGAATTTCATTGGTGGTTTTCATGATCTCACCTTGTATTTCGCGCGATGCATTGCGAAACTGATACACTGCCTTACCCAACGTTTGAGCCAATGCCGGAACGCCTTTCGCCCCAAATAGCAACAGGTAAACAAACAAAATCAGTACGATCTCTCCCGAACTCATGCAGCAAATTTAACCCTTACTACAAAGACAGTAATTTAAAAATCTTCCATTCCGAGAACAATAGCACTAACTATGCGCCTACTTTCGAAACCGTTTTTATCCTTATAAATGTCCAACTCAGAAACTGTCAATCGTGTCAGCGCAGCCGGCATACTTGTTACTCTCGGAATTGTTTATGGTGATATCGGTACTTCTTCACTATATGTAATGAGCGCCATCATCGGCGATAAACCTATTACTGAAGGTCTAGTATATGGTGGTTTGTCGTGCGTATTCTGGACACTCACATCACAGACAACACTCAAGTATATCGTTCTCACTCTTCGCGCTGACAACAAAGGTGAAGGTGGCATTTTCTCTCTATATGCATTGGTGCAACGAAAAGGTAAATGGCTCTTCTGGCCAGCAATGATTGGTGCGGGCACACTCCTCTGCGATGGAATGATAACACCGCCCATTTCTGTGTCATCTGCTATCGAAGGTCTTAGAGTATTCAACGAGAATATTCCTGTCGTTCCAATTGTTATCGCCATACTCACCATGCTTTTCATTTTCCAGCGATATGGAACCAAGCTTGTCGGCAAAACTTTTGGCCCGATCATGATGCTTTGGTTTATCATGTTGGGCATACTCGGTGTTGCACAGATCCTTCAGCATCCACAAGTTATCAAAGCACTTAATCCTGTTTATGCGTACCGCCTTCTTGCCGAATATCCAAACGGATTCTGGTTGTTGGGCTCAGTGTTTCTCTGCACCACAGGAGCTGAAGCGCTTTACAGTGACCTCGGGCATACCGGAAGAAAAAATATTCAGGTGAGCTGGACATTCGTAAAAACATCGCTCGTTCTTAACTACATGGGACAAGCAGCTTGGGTAATCAGTCAACCAAATCTGGAAGGCAGAAATCCATTTTACAGCATTATGCCTGAATGGTTTCTCATTCCGGGAATTGTCATTGCAACTTGTGCTGCCGTGATCGCCAGTCAGGCGTTGATCACTGGTTCTTTCACGTTGATCAGTGAAGCCATCAACTTGAATTTCTGGCCCAAAGTGGCGACGAAATATCCAACTGATCATAAAGGTCAACTCTATATACCAAGCGTCAATTGGCTCCTGTATGCCGGTTGTATCGGTGTTGTACTCTTCTTTGGAGAATCCAAAAAAATGGAGGCGGCTTACGGTTTCTTCATCACGATAACGATGATGATGACAACAACGCTACTTATATATTACCTTGAATACAAACGCCACTGGCCTACATGGCTCGTAGGATTAGTGTTTGCACTTTTCATCACGGTCGAGTTTTCTTTTTGCGTGGCCACCGTTACCAAACTTAAAGAAGCCTGGATGATGGTGCTGGTTTATCTAGTGCTCATACATGTGATGTGGATCACTTTCATGTATCGTAAAATGAGCAATTATTTTCTGCAGTTTGAAGACCTCGACCAATATATCGGAACGTTACGCGAGCTTTCTGCCGACAAAAGTGTCCCTAAATACGCAACACATTTGGTATTTCTCACTAAGGCGAATTTCAATCATCAGGTAGAGAAAAAAATCATGGAAAGCATTCTTGCCAAGACTCCAAAGCGTGCTGATATTTATTGGTTTGTTCACGTTGATCGCGCAAATGAACCCTATGCGCGTGAATACCATGTGGAAGAATTGAGCAACGATCTGGTGATAAAGGTCAATATCAAACTTGGATTCCGTGTTCAACCTCGCGTACACAACTTCTTCAGATATATCGTTGATGAAATGGTGGAGAAAGGTGAGATTGATCTCAAAGCGAAACCGGAACCTTATTCCAAATACAATGACGAACATGATTTCAAATTCGTGGTGCTGGAGAAATTCCTCTCCGCAGACAATGAACTCAGTGTCCGCGACAGTTTCATCACCAACGCATACATGGCATTGAAGAAAGTTAGTCTTTCTGATATCGACGCCTGGGGATTGGAAGAAAGCGATACCGTTCTGGAGAAAGTTCCACTCGTAGTCAATCCTGCGCAGCGTGTGACTTTGAAGCGGGTTGCTAAGGAGTAGTTGCCCTGCAATTAGTGAATGGTTTTATGCTCCAAAATGTAGTTGTCGATGAATTAAATTGCTATCTCTTCATCAAGTCGTACCTTAAACAAACACCTATCTGAACGCGAGGTTCAGTAACAAGTATGTCATTAACCATAGGTGTTGTTTGAATATTTTGATGCCATTCCAAATCTTGAGAAAGCTGAAATTTCAAAAAACGACGATCTGGCGTATTTCGCCATGCGGTATAAGTAATATTCAAACCCGTCCAAAATCGTGGAAATTCCGTCTAAACTGACCACCTAATTCCGTTTCAAATTGACCAGCGAATTCCGGGTGAAACTGACCACTGAATTCCGGCTCAAATTGACCAGTC
>JAYTMF010000011.1:0-5514 GCA_043728755.1 Flavobacteriales bacterium | reverse complement strand
TTCAATTTGCTTACCGATGGCTTCGCCTTCATCCCATTTGTAATTGCTGTTGAGATCATCGAGCGCGTACATGAAAAAATTTCCTTCTCTCAAATGAGGAATGACAAACGATCCGTCCTCTTTTGTTTTGGTAAAATAAAGTGGCAGCGATTTTTTCGCGAAGATGTCAGTGTCATTTTCAAAGAGCAGCACCTTGAAATTTTTCGCGACAGCATCAGCAAATACATCGCGGACTTGTCCGCGGATACTCAATGAATCGATCACGTCGCCGGTACTGAAAACATAGAGCAGGTCTTTCGCCTTGTTGTTCTCGTTCACATCGATAATGCCGTCACCGAAATTGAACATGTATGTTGTGTTGGGCATCAATTCATCTTGCAAAGAAATGATCACCGTCCTTTTCTTAACTTTCACTTTTGGGTTATGCGGTAAAGGAGGAGAAACCAGCAATTCCTGATTGATGTTGTTCAATTGAACATATTCATTAAAAACGAGTGTAATTGATTTTGAGTTGAATTGCGTGCTGAGGTTCGGAGGAAAAGCCATCAGTACAACTGGTGGCGTTGAGTCTTTATCGCCACCGGGAAGCGAACGCACTTGGGCGCATGCGCTCAGCAACGCAATCATCAGAATGCCGAAGCATGTAAAAGGATTTCTATTCACCGTGTGATTGATTCAGCAGAACAGCGATCTGTTCGAGATATTTTTGATCTACTTCGTTGAAGTCATTCAGTGTTGCACTATCGATGTCGAGCACGCCAAAAGCGTCACCATTTTTTTTCTGTAGCGGAATCACGATTTCGGATTTCGAAAGGGAACTGCATGCAATATGTCCGGGAAAAAGTTCCACATCCGGCACAATGATCGTTTGATTTTTGAGCCATGCCGTTCCGCAAACACCATTTCCTTTGGTGATTCTTGTGCAGGCAATCGGTCCCTGAAACGGCCCGAGTACGAGTTCGTTTCCATCAACAAAATAGCATCCCACCCAAAGAAAGCCGAACGTCTGATGTATGGCCGCCATGGTATTGGCCACATTGGCAATGAAGTTTTTTTCGCCTTCGATCAGCGCTTTCATCTGAGGAATAAGCGTGCGATAGACTTCCTCGCGGTTGGCTGTTGTGTGGATGAATAATTCCTCTGACATGTGGCCGCGAATTTAGTGGCGGGAATAGAATTCAAATCTGATGATATGTATGAATGTTTTCCTGCATATACTCACTCCTATATTTGGCCTCCGAAAAGAAAATCATTCGAAACTATAGAACCCGATCGCTGTTATGCATGGAAAGCGATCCTTATCAAAAAAAAATATGTCGAGTACAAATTTTGCAGCGCGTCACATCGGTCCGCGCAATGAGGAAGTCAACGAAATGTTGCAGGCCATAGGTGTGAAAAGCATCGATGAGCTTATCGATCAGACGGTTCCCGCAACCATCCGCAACCATCAGCCGCTGGCCATCAATGAAGCGATGAGCGAGCATGATTACCTGGGTATGATGAGGGAAAAGGCGCAGCGCAACAAGGTGAACAAAAGCTATATCGGTATGGGATATTCTCAGACGATAGTGCCAACGGTCATCCTGCGCAATGTGCTGGAGAATCCCGGATGGTATACTGCATACACGCCATACCAGGCGGAAATAGCACAGGGAAGACTTGAGGCGCTACTCAATTTCCAGACGATGACGAGCGACCTCACCGGCTTGCCAATCGCGAGTGCTTCTTTGCTAGATGAGGGAACCGCTTCTGCCGAAGCGATGATTCTTTTCATGCACAGCATGTCAAAAGAGAAAGAGCAAAGTGGCGCGAATAAGTTTTTTGTCGATCGCGAAATATTTCCGCAAACATTAGATGTATTGACAGGAAGAGCAAACCACTTGAAGATAGAACTGGTGATAGGCGATTACGCGACACATAATTTGGATCAATCGTATATCGGTGCATTGGTGCAATACCCGAACAACAGCGGCCAGATCAACGATTACAGATCCTTTGCGGATAAAGTGCATGCAGTGGGCGCGTTCGTTGCGTGTGCAGCAGATTTGATGTCATTGACGTTGATCACACCTCCGGGTGAATGGGGCGCAGATGTTTGCTTCGGCAATTCGCAGCGCTTCGGAGTGCCAATGGGTTATGGTGGACCACACGCCGCGTTCTTCTGTGCAAAGGATGAATTCAAGCGCAATATGCCGGGACGAATCATCGGTGTATCGAAAGATCGTCATGGTCGCATGGCTTTGCGTATGTCGCTGCAAACGCGCGAGCAACACATCCGACGCGAAAAAGCAACGTCGAACATTTGCACGGCGCAAGCATTGCTCGCTGTGATGGCTTCATCATATACTGTTTATCACGGTCCGGATGGCTTGAAGAAAATTGCCAATAGAATTTATGAGCAATCAGCATCTCTCGCCAAATCACTCGGAGCGAATCAGGTGAATACTGTTTACTTCGATACATTGAAAGTAAAAGTTTCCGATGAGAAGGCCACAAGAAAAGCGGCAGAGTCGAAGGGCATCAACTTCAGATATTTTGGGGATGGTCACATTGGAATTTCTCTTCACGAAAGAGTGAATCAGAACGACTTGAAAGAGATAGCCGAAATGCTCAATGTTTCACTTTCTTCTGAAAAGGAAGCGGGCGTACTTAAAGCGTTTGCACGGACTTCTGCATTTATGACGCATCCTGTTTTCAGTTCGCACAGAAGTGAAACAGATATGTTGCGTTATTTGAAAAAACTGGAGAACAAAGACTTGTCATTGGCACACGCGATGATTCCACTTGGATCGTGCACGATGAAATTGAATGCGACGAGCGAAATGATACCATTGACATGGCCGGAGTATTCCGACATACATCCATTCGCGCCGAAAGATCAGACGACAGGATATCAAGAAATTTTGAAAGAGCTACACGATGATCTTTGTGTGATAACGGGTTTTGCCGGAGTGAGTTTGCAACCCAACAGCGGCGCCCAAGGCGAGCTCGCGGGACTACTTGTGATCATGGCTTATCATGCAAGTCGCGGCGAAACGAAGCGCGATATATGTCTGATACCGGCGTCAGCACATGGAACCAATCCGGCATCCGCAGTGATGGCGGGATTGAAAGTAGTAGTGACGAAATGCGATGAGAATGGCAACGTGGACATCACTGAACTTGCTGCAAAGGCGGCACAATACAAAGATCAGTTGGCAGCATTGATGGTGACATACCCGAGCACGCATGGTGTATATGAAGAAGGCATCAAGGATATCACGCGGATCATTCATGAAAATGGCGGACTCGTGTATATGGATGGCGCAAACATGAATGCCCAGGTGGGCCTTACATCACCGGGAAATATTGGCGCAGATGTTTGTCACTTGAATCTGCACAAGACATTTGCGATACCGCATGGTGGTGGTGGACCCGGCATGGGCCCCATTGGCGTGGTGGAGAAGCTCGTTCCCTTCTTGCCGGGCAATGCCAATATTGAAACGGGAGGAAAGCACGCCATTCACGGCGTGTCATCTGCGCCCTTCGGAAGTGCTTTGATCTTGTTGATCTCTTATGGCTATATCAAAATGCTCGGATCACAAGGAGTTACAGACTCAACGAAATATGCCATCTTCAGCGCCAACTACATGAAGGCACGACTTCACGGGCATTATGATGTGTTATACACCGGTTCGAACGACCGCGTTGCACATGAGATGATCCTCGATTGCCGCGACTTTAAGAAGTCTGGAATAGAAGTGGCTGATATCGCAAAGCGATTGATGGATTATGGATTTCACGCACCGACGGTTTCATTTCCTGTTGCAGACACTTTGATGGTAGAGCCGACGGAAAGCGAACCAAAAGCAGAGTTGGATAGATTTTGCGACGCGATGATTTCCATCCGAAAAGAAATTGCCGATGTTCAATCCGGTTTGGCCGACAAGCAGGATAACGTCCTGAAGATGGCGCCGCACACAGCATTGGAGCTCACCTCCGATATTTGGAATCATGCTTACTCGCGAGAGAAAGCAGCTTATCCAGTAGCTGGCTTGAGAGAGAATAAATTCTGGACTGCCGTTGGAAGAGTTGACAATGCATTCGGTGATAGAAACCTCGTTTGTACTTGTCCACCAATAGAGATGTACGAAGGCGAAATGGCCTAGTTGTTTTTGAAAGTTATACCGATTGGACAAGTGTAATAGTCCAATTTTTGCTTCGCCAGATTGAACCAAACACTTGTATCCATCGGCATTTACCACTGTATGATTTCTCAAACATCGGCATGTTTAATAAATCACATTGGTATTATTTGTTATTGGGTAATTGAGTTATTCGATCAGCATGTGAGTTGCTTTTATTGTAACGCATCGCGCCGCATATCGCAGAGTTGCAGCCTTCTGACCCAATAACCCAATAACCCAATAACGAATAATTGCTCAGCTCCAGATTCCATTTGTTTGCCAAATCCTTCAACGAACCTCAATCCTGATCTGGAGTTCTCAACTGCTGGAAAGTTCCGTTAGAAACAGTTGAATAAACGAAATCAGTTCCGTTGAGACGTATCATGGTACCACTGAAAGTTCCCGAGACAATGCTTCCAACGTTGCCGAATTGATTGACTGTGATGTTCACGTCCTCACTAAACCATGTGTTTCCATCGATAGTATAGCTAAGAACCGCATCGTCAGTGCTTGTATTCCAAGAGCCCGCACTCGCTGCGGGGAGACTAATGGAAAGAATAGTGGAGCCGTCACTTGAAAAACCATAGGTCACGGCATCGGGAATGCTCCAAAACACGGAAGAGAATTGTGGTGTAGATGTAATTGTGATCGTCGAGTTATTAAAACCATCTCCATTTATGACAAAGGATGAAATCAAAGTATTCGTCGTTCCATTTCCGCATAAATCAAAAGTGCCCACATTTACAGTTTGTCCTATTGCGGTGGGCAGAGTTGTATTTGCTGTTTGAATCACACCGTGATTGAGGCCGACCATAGTAACCAATGCAGCACCACCACTTGCCGGTACGGGAATCTGAAAATTGCCGGCAGCATTGACTGGCGCATTAAGTGTCATCCCTCCGGAATTAATGGAAACATAACCCACAAGTCCACCGCCAATATTGCACGTTATATTGCCAGTAACATAAGCAGGACAAGCAACATGCAGATCAGCAGTAGTGAATGTTTGCGCATTGCTCAATGGCTGAATATTAACTATTGAAGAAACCAACCCTAAACCCGGTTGATTCACCTGGACATCAAAACTCAAGTTTGTTGGAACGAAACGCTGGAAATTTCCATTTAAATCTGTTGATGCAGAACCCTGGCCAATGTTTACATGCACTCCGGCAACGGGTTGATTATTGCAATCCAAAACACGACCGGTGATGGTTGCTCGATCGCCGGGCAAGTCACAATTCCATGAAGAGAAATGCGTAACGTTTCCAACATAACTATTACCTGTAAGTGTTGCGTTTCCTTCTTCGATCCAGATACCTGTGGTTTCGTTGAAATGCCAGAGCGGAAT
>JAYTMF010000010.1:0-1396 GCA_043728755.1 Flavobacteriales bacterium | reverse complement strand
TGCTTCTGCTTCTGCTTCTGCTACTGCTACTGCTTCGGCTTCTTTTTTTGCCTGTGTCGAGGCTCTTGCCCTCTCTGATTCTGCGTCTTTTTTTTGTAGTGGCATGAGTGGAACATCGGGCACGGAAGCACCATCGGCCAGCATCTCGTGTGCATGTGCTCCAGCAACATCATCAGGTGCCTTCATGTTGGCATCGTGTTTGATATCATTGCCACCACCACCCATGCCGACTTGATGTGTGTGGTTTGCCATTTCATCCAATGCTCTTTGCTCTCTCTTACGTGTGACGCCTGTTTTGTTAGTGAAGATCCGCCATTGCGTTTCCAATCCGCGCGGACTGTTGATGTATATCTGATCGGATGGAACAAACAGCGGTTCGGGAATGTGATATGAAACAAATTGATCTGAATGATAAAATTTGCTATATTTATCCAATGTGTTTAATCGTGTATGATCAAAGTGATCACCTGTGTCATAGTTTCCGCTTGCCCATTGCTCTTCAACATCAAAGTATTTGATGGAATCTTTCGGATTGAATTTGGAAGGTGTGAATGCTACCTTTTTTGCGTCGAATATGTTGTTTGGTTCGGTTGATTCCGTATGAATTGGATGTTCTTGCATCAATGTTTTTGGACGATATGATTTTGTTGTTTCAAATTGATTGCCCTTTCTCATATCATAAAATTCTGCTACACCACCACCCAGATTGGGTTGTGATGCATCGTAGTCTTTGGCTTCCATCATGTGTTTATATATATAAAGTACGTGAGAATTAATTTTCTAATCTTGCAAACGCCTTGGTAGTGCTCGCTTTCTACCGCTTCTTGATGGTGGCAATGGTTGCTGTGCTGGCGCAACTTCTGCAATACCACGTGCCAATTGTTCAACTACTTGTTGCGCTTGCGGTTGTTGTTGCTGTTCAGCCTGTGCTGGTTGCTGTTGCTCAGCTTGTGCTGGTTGTGCCGGTTGTGCTCTTGCTACTGGTGCACGTTCATTTGCCTCAACAACTTGCAACTGTTCACGCGTGTAACCCGTCTTATCATTTCCATCCAACTGATACATCACAGGTTGCCGTGGCGTGACGAGAATATTTGCAATCGTGCGCACTGGTCGTTCCCAACGCAAATCCGTAGCGCGAAATCCACCAACATCACGTTGTCCCTGTGCATTCCGCGGAGCTTCACGCTGGACTCGCACACGTGTTCCAACCTCCAGCATTGGTTATTCTTTATTCAACATGGGTTTTGCTTTGCCTGCCATATCTTGCTTTGCGTACCTCTTCAATCGTTTACCTGATTCCTCCCTTGCACTCTCATTCAATGCCTCAAGAACATTTGGCACATCATCCACCCAACGTGTATCTGTCTCGCCCGTTGCCAATTCATGTTCGTGTTGT
>JAYTMF010000009.1:0-5697 GCA_043728755.1 Flavobacteriales bacterium | reverse complement strand
GAGCAGCATGATACTGTCGCTGTATTCGACATCTTCGGAGATACCACTCGCCATCGCGTAATCTTTATCCGCTTCTTCTTTGATGATGTCAACGACATCATCGATGGTAATTCCTCCGAGCAGCACATTGTGTTCGCTTACAACGGGAAGCACGACAAGGTCATACTTGTTCATGATCCTGGCGACGTCTTCAACAGGCGTATGCACATCCACCGTTCTCACTTTTGATTTCTCGAACAACTCCTTCACCATGGTGCGCAGACTAGACGAACTAAATATCATCGTCTTCACATTGAGAGTTCCCAGCAGCACGTCGTTGTCATCGACAACATAAATCGTGTAAATATTTTCCATGTCTTCCGCCTGTGAGCGCATTTCGCGAATGGCGTGTGACACTGTCCAGTTCTGATTCACTTTCACCAACTCCGTTCCCATCAATGCGCCTGCAGTACCTTCTTCATAGGTCATCAGGTCGATGATGTCGCTGGCCTGTTCTTCATCCTCGAGGAATGCGATAACCTCTTCCTGCTTTTGTTCCGACAGTTCTGAGAGTACGTCGGCGGCATCATCGGAGTCGATGTTCTCGATGAGTTCTTCAGCGATCTCGCGGCTGGTGAGTGAGGAGAGTAATATTTCGCGGACATCTTCGTCCAGCTCCATCATTACATCGGCAGCGATTTCTTCGTCGAGTAGTCTGTAGAGATAAACGGCTTCGTCGCGTTTTAACTCGTCGATGAGTTCAGCGATATCTGCCTCGTGAGCGCCTTCAATGGCGGCGATTATGGCAGTGTCCTTTCCGTCCGCGATCCATTCGCGGAGAGTTGAGAGCAACTCTTTGGTAAGAATAAAATGCATAATCGGGATGACATTTGAGCATGCAAATGCGTGTAAGGCAAAAGTAATTGATCACACCGTGGATTAGCCATCGCGCCGTGTTTTTGTTGGGTGAAAAAAAGCGACTACCAAAGTTCACCTGCGCTGTTCAAAGAATGTGCGCAGCAATTGTGCGGCATCTTCAGCCATTACTCCGCCAACAACTTCGCATTTGGGATGAACGATAGCTTGGTTGTTATCGCTGTGATTTCCGAATTTGGAAAAGCCTCTTTTTTCGTCATAAGCTCCGAAGACGATTCGACCAACACGTGTGTTGTAAGCGCCGCCGGCACACATGACGCAGGGTTCCAGTGTGACGTACAACGTGCACTCGTGCAATGATTTTCCACCGAGGTATTCTGACGCCGAAGTGTATGCCTGCATTTCGGCGTGGGCAGTAAAATCGTGAAGACGTTCAGTAAGATTATGTCCTCGCGCAATGAGGGTATTGTTGCAGATGATGACACAACCGATCGGCACTTCATCGGCATCGAAAGCTTGCATCGCTTCGGCCAGTGCCATCTTCATGTACTTAATATCCAGATCAGATTGCTCCATCGCGTCGTTGGCGAAAATAGGATGAATGAATGGATGCGCAAGAAGTGAAGATTAAAGTCCCGGTTGAAGAGTGAAGTTGAACGCGCTCGGCACCGGTCTCACATGCTCGACATTGTGAAATGAAATCCGCTTGTGTGCTTGAATGATCTTTTCAACGGTCAGGCTTTTTTGATGAATGCGAACATGGCGTTTGGCAAGATGATGAAAATGTCCGAGGTATTCCTGTTCCGTTTGACCTGGAGTGGGAATGATCACAGCCATTCTTTTCAGAAGGTGTAGATCCATGATAGTGGAATAACCCGCTCTGCAAATGATGGTCTTGCTGTTGAGAATGACTTCGGCCAGCGCATTGTCCGGGAGATGACTTACGATGCGCAGATTGCCTTTTGACACATCAAATTGTTTATCGGGTTGACCGCACACGATCAAAGACGGGCGGTCAATGCTTTTCAAAATGACTTCCAGTTTTTCCTGTAGAATCGTTCTCTGAGGTTCCGGTCCGGAGATGATGGCGAGAAAACTATACTTATAATTTGACTGAAATGCTGCAATATCTGCAACGGTGAATCTTGACAGAGGACCAATGTATCTGACGTTTGCTGGCAAGCCCGAAGCATGGGAAAGTGCACCGCTTAAATTTTGTGTTCCGCCATAATCAGGAATCAGGCATGCATCATATTTCTTGATGTATTGTTTGATTCGGATATTCGCTATCCATCTTAAAAGGCGAGGCGCTCTAAGAAAAAGCTGATGAGTGATGAATTGACATTTTACTTTTTTAGAATAAAGTCCATAGCGGTTATCGCTGTACACTTGATCTAAACCAAGTTCGTCTATCTTTTGATCAAGCCATCTATGCTCTTCCTTGATCACAGATTGCAATCTTCCGGATTCTCTCAGAAAAAACCATAGCATTCGTCCGTTTTCGGGATAGGTAATGTCATAGGCAGGTATATCCGTGAGAAGCGTCAAATGGGGGAAGCGTGATTTCAGGAATGCGGCACTTACACCGTTTGCTGCAAGAATCACTTCATGCCCTTCCTCAAGTAATTGCAGGATAATCGGAACACAGCGTGTACTATGGCCAAGTCCCCAGTCAAGTGGAGCAACAAGTATTTTCTGCGATTTCATGAGTAGTTAGGGTGATGCATGATGAGGTAATATATGGAGAAATCCTCGAGAATGGACAATGTCTAATGATTATTTAATCTTTTAACAAGGAGATCGCACCTTCGCCGGAATTCGTGTAAAATTATATTTTCAATTTCGCTAAGTGAACAATGTATAGATCTGTCACCACACTTATTCGCAATGCATACGGCGGTATCTCTCGTGCTGTTTGGCTTTTGTCATTGGCTCAATTCATCAACCGCAGCGGCACAATGGTGATCTTTTTTCTGGCGGTTTATTTAAAAGACGAGTTGCATTTTGGATTGGCGCAGGTCGGCGTGATCATGGGATGTTTTGGAGCGGGTTCGTTGCTGGGAGTGATTCTGGGCGGTCGTCTTGCCGATAAACTGGGATATAAGGCTGTCATGCTGGGCAGTTTGTTGGCAGGAGGCATCATGTTTCTGGTGATGAGCGCAGTTTACAGCTACGCACTGTTGTGCGTGGGCATGTTCTTACTGAGTGCATTTGGCGATGCATTTCGTCCGGCGAGTATGGTGGCGATTGCGCATTACAGCACCAGAGAGAATTACACGCGCTCCATTTCACTCTATCGATTTTCGATCAATCTCGGTTTTTCCGTTGGACCTGCAATGGGAGGATTGTTGGCTACTTATAGTTATCAATTGATTTTCTGGGCGGATGGTGTTTCGGGAATTGGTGCGGCCATCCTCATATTTTGGCTCATGCGCAACAGCACGCCGGAACCGGAGCCTGAAGAGGACAACGAAAAAGCAAAATCGCTTGGCGCTGTTTCACCCTTCAAAGACAAGGCGTTTTTATTCTTTCTGCCACTGGTGACTTTGTATGCTATCGCATTCTTTCAATTTTTCACAACCATGTCTATCTATTATAAAAATGCAGAAATGCTTTCCGAAGGTGAGATCGGATTGCTCCTGGCCTTCAACGGTGTGCTGGTTTCTATCATAGAAATGATCATGATCTATAAAATTGAGAAGAAAGGAACTGTGTTCAACTGGATCATATTGGGAGCTGCTTTATTGGTGATCTCTTATGTGATGTTGTTGTTTGTTCATGGACTGATGTGGATGTTGTTGATCATGATATTGGTATCGTTTTCGGAAATGCTGGCCATGCCATTTATGAATACATATGTGAACGAACGTTCAGTGCGATCCAACAAAGGACAATATGCATCACTGTTTGGAATGTCATGGTCGGTTGCACAAATCGCCACACCGATCATTGCAACGCAGGTGATGTTTCATTTGGGATACAATGCATTGTGGATTACCTTATCGATGGTTGCGTTGTCGGTGATCGTCGGCATTGTGTTGCTCAAGCGATGGTCAGCTGGAAGGGCAAAATAAAAGGTGATGAGGAGATGATACCGATTGGACAAGTGTAATAGTCCAATCTTTGCTTCGCCAGATTAAACTAAACAATTGAATCCATCGGCTTTTACCACTGTATGATTACTCAAACATTGGCCTGTTTTATAAATCACATTGGTATGATATGTCGTTCAACGTTTCGATCCAAAGAGTACAAAATCATTTCGATTCCATTTTCAACACCAGGCTGAAATTGTCGGGATTGTTTTCAAAAAATCGACATTGCTTCAAATAATATTGAGCAGGAAAATCTTCCGGTGACAATTCTGAATAGTGTCGCAAACGTTCCATCGCAGCGCTAAGGTTTTTAGAGTGCAGAAAAGTGAACGCATCATTCCATATTGCTGATAGATTCACGAGTGCAGTTGCATCGGCTTTTTGCTGGAGTTCGAAGATCACCACAGGTTCATCCTTTCCTTTTACGATGACCGAACCCAGTTCACGAAAGTAAAATTGATCTGTGCGGCATGCGTCTTTTGTCGATTCCGAAACGATGATGCACACTGCAAAATATTTGGTGAGACCTTCAATGCGCGAACCAATATTTACGGCATCGCCGATGACAGTGTAATTAAAACGCTTCAATGAACCGATGTTGCCAACGGTCATATCGCCGGTGTTGATTCCGATTCCAATTTGTAGCGGAGGATTTCCATTTTCAATTTCATTGCGGTTGAATTCTTTCAACTCTTCAATCATGTCCAACGCTACAAGACAAGCTCTGTCGGCATGGTCGGGTTGATGCACCGGAGCGCCAAAGATGGCCATGATGGCATCGCCAATGAATTTATCAATGGTGCCTTTGTGTCGGAAAATAATCTCAGACATGGAACTGAGATAATTGTTGAGCGTGGCCACGATATGTTGCGGATCGAGGCGTTCGGAATAGCCGGTGAAATTTCTGATGTCGGAAAACAAAACCGTGAGTTCTTTCTTTTCACCACCCAATTGAAACTTGCCGGGTTCGCTGGCGATTTGTTCAACGATCTCCGGCGACACATAAGTTCCGAAGGCATTCTTCAACTTGCGGCTTTTTCTTTCACGAATGAAATAGGTGTAAAGACTTGCGAGAAGATAAGTAAGCAACGTCAACAGCATGAGTGTTGAAATAGGGAAGATGGTGTTGTACTTGGGGATGACATAAAGTTCGAAGAGAAATCTTTCTGCCAGATAGAAAAGCATGGCGACAGCGAATCCCAGAAGAGGTTTGGTGATCATGAAGACAAAGACCAGGAGAATACTGATCAATGCAAACCAAGGTCTGGCCTCTTCATCGGCGATTTCATGAATGAAAGCGTCATTCATCATGTTGAGAAATGCGGTGACGTGCACTTCAACTCCCGGCATTTTGTCGTTGCGGGAGGGAACCGTTTTCAGATCCTGCAAACCCGATGCGCTCGTGCCGAAGAATACAAATTTGCCTTCAAAATATTCTGCAGGAACCAATTCATCCAGCACTTTGTAGAAAGAGATATATCTTATTTTTTCTTCATTGCCCAGCCAGTTAAGTCGGAAGGAGCCATCTTTTCGCAGAGGAATAAAAGCAGCATTCCCAAGCTGCAATCCATTATCGGTGACCGTTACATCTTCGTCTTTTACACCTAGATGATCCAGCATCATATACAATGGAAAATTCGCTGTATAGTTTTTTTTGCCGTTCGTCTCGCTGAGTTCTTGCAACAACCGATAGTGCCGCACCGTTCCGTCTTGCATGGTAGGTACAGTGATTGAACCAATTCCTTTG
>JAYTMF010000008.1:0-5410 GCA_043728755.1 Flavobacteriales bacterium | reverse complement strand
GGATAAACGTAACTTCGCCAACCCAATACAATGGCCCTATTACGTATGGACAATCAGTCATATCTCAGCAACAGCGACGTCACAGCAATCGAAGCTCTTTATGAGCAGTACAAGCAAGATCCTCAAAGGGTTGATATTTCTTGGCAGCGTTTTTTTGAAGGATTCGAATTTCAGCATTCCTCATTTTCTGCGTTGCCAAAGGGCAGCGGTGATGCGCTTTCGCGAGAGAGTTCAGATGAGGTAATCAAAGAATTCAAGGTGATCAATCTGATCAACGGATACCGCATGCGCGGACATCTTTTTACCAAAACCAATCCTGTTCGCGAGAGACGCAAGCATAAACCAACGCTAGATCTCGAAAACTTTGGCTTGAGCGATGCAGACCTCAACACCGTCTTTCAGGCGGGAAACGAAGTAGGCCTCGGACCTGCAAAGCTGAGTGAGATCATCGCACATCTTCAGGATTGCTATTGCAAACACATCGGAATTGAGTACATGTATGTACGCGATCCACAACGCGTCATGTGGCTACGCGAAAGGCTTGAAATAGTGAACAAGCCAAAATTCAGCCTTGAGCAGAAGAAGCAATTTCTTCAATTGGCCAGTGTGGCGTCATTGTTCGAGCAGTATATCCATAAAAAATTCGTTGGCGCAAAACGCTTCAGTGTGGAAGGTTGTGAGGCCGTTGTTCCTGCGATGGACTTTATCGTTCGACAAGGTGCAGACATGGGAGTGAAAGAATTTGTTGTGGGAATGGCGCACAGAGGAAGACTCAATGTGCTTACAAACATCATGGGCAAGCCACAGGAAGAAATCTTCTCAGAATTCGAGGGACTGGAGTACAACAATGATGATTCATTTGACGGAGATGTGAAATACCATTATGGTTATTCCAATGACGTGACAACAGCAAGTGGAAATAAAGTTCACGTGACACTTTGCCCGAATCCTTCACATCTCGAGGCGGTGAACCCTGTAGTTGAAGGATTAACGAGAGCCAAGATCGATCACTACTTGAGCAATGAAGACAGCATTGTGCCTGTGCTGGTGCATGGTGATGCGGCTATTGCCGCACAAGGCATCGTATATGAAATCATTCAGATGGCTCTCTTAGATGGATACCGCACCGGTGGCACCATACACATAGTGACCAACAATCAGGTTGGATTTACCACCAATTACCTCGACGGAAGATCATCTACTTATTGCACGGACGTTGCCAAGACGACGCTCAGCCCGGTATTTCACGTCAATGCGGATGATGTGGAAGCTGTGATCGAAACCATGAAAATTGCATTGGATTATCGCATGAGGTTCAAGATGGATGTGTTTGTTGATTTACTTGGCTATCGCAAATACGGTCACAATGAAGGAGACGAGCCAAAGTTCACTCAGCCTTCACTTTACAAATTGATCGCAACGCACCCATCGCTGCGCGAGATCTATCTCGAGCAATTGCTTAGGGAAGGCGCTATCGATGTGGCTTATGGAGAAAAGGTAAAGAAAGAATTCGAAGCGATGCTCGACACGAAACTGGAGCTCGCCAAGACCATGAAAATGGCCAATGTGAAGCATTTTCTTGAGCTCACATGGAAAGGCATCCGCAGAGCCAAAGAAGAAGATTTCGTGCATTCCATCGATACCAGTTTTGACAAAAAGAAACTCGTCGACATCGCAAAAAAAATTAGCACACTTCCGAAAGGCGAGAAATTTATTCCAAAGACAGCAAAAGTTTTTTCCGATCGCTTGAAGATGATCGATGACGACAGACTCGATTGGGCGATGGGCGAGTTACTTGCCTATGCTACTTTACTTGAAGAAAAACATCCCGTGCGATTGAGCGGACAAGACGTGGAACGTGGCACTTTTTCCCACAGGCATGCTGTTGTAAAAACGGATGAGGACCAGGAAAAAGAATTCATCACGTTGAACATGATCAGCGACAAGCAGGCAAAATTCAGCGTATACAATTCGTTGCTAAGTGAATATGGCGTGCTGGGTTTTGATTATGGTTATGCGTTTGGAACACCACAAGGACTCACCATCTGGGAGGCGCAATTTGGCGACTTCAACAACGGTGCGCAGATCGTGATTGATCAATTTATCAGTGCGGCGGAAGACAAATGGCTCACAATGAACGGCATCACCATGCTATTACCGCATGGCTATGAAGGGCAGGGCAGCGAGCATAGCAGTGGCCGCATGGAAAGATTTTTACAATTGTGTGCAGAACTGAATATGCAGGTGTGCAATTGCACTACACCTGCAAATTTTTATCACTTGCTGAGAAGACAAATTCACACGGCATATCGCAAACCGTTGATCGTATTTACTCCTAAAAAATTGTTGCGCTATCCAAAAGCGGTTTCAACCATGGATGAGCTGGCGAAAGGTAGATTTCAGGAGTTGGTAGATGATGCAGGAGTGAATAAGAAAGACGTAGACACGCTTGCGTTTTGCAGCGGCAAAGTCTATTACGAAATACTTGAACAAAAAGAAAAAACAGGCACCGGTGACAACATTGCTGTGATACGTCTTGAGCAATTGTATCCATTGCCTGAGAAGCAGATCCGCGATCTCATCAAGACATACAATAAGAATGCGCGATTGCTTTGGATTCAGGAAGAGCCTGAAAACATGGGAGCCTGGAGTTATATAATGCGTATGCTGCGCGACTTGAACATGGACGTATTGTCGTTACCTGCATCCGCCTCGCCGGCGACCGGTTCGCCGAAAGTACATGAGAGAAGGATGAATGCCTTGATGGGTAAATTGTTTGCGGTTGTGGGCGTGAAGGTGTGAGATCAATTCTACGCAAGTCCGTTTCCGAACACTGCATAATTTCTATTCGCGTCAAATTTTTCAAGAAAAAGATTTCTTGAAGATTCCCGCATCGCCTGTAAACGTGAAGTATCATTCATCAATTTCAACAACGCATTTTCCAAATCAGTTGCTTCAAAATGCACGCTGATCAATTTTCCGGTAACACCTTCCAGCACTGCCTCGGGCGTGCCATTTGCGTCAGTTGCTAGCACCGGAATTCCATGCGACAACGCTTCCATAATGGTCACAGGAAGTCCTTCCACCCGACTTAGGTTCACAAACAAATCTATGTGATGCATTGAATAGAATTTTCGAATTTCCTCATTGGGAGTTTGACCCTTCAATATGAATTCCACGTTTTTAGCATGAATAGAATTCAATGCTTTTTCCTTTAATGGTCCATCCCCGAAATGAATCCAACGAACAGGTTTATCAAGAACAGACAATGCCTCACCGAGCAAATGAATTCGTTTGTTATCGTCAATTCCGGAACAAGTAGCCAGTACAAAAACATTCTCTTGCTGAGAAGGATTCAATCCGGCATCCTTCACACCGAGATATGCAATTTCCACTTTCTCAATAGAAGGAAACTTTTTATCGAGATAATCTTTGCCGTGTTTTGAAATGGAATAGATCACATTCACATATTTCTGCTTGAAATTTCTAAAAGGCAGAACGCGCACTTTCACATTGAGCAAACCCCAGTCTTCGTGGTAAAGATCAAGCGCATGGGCTCGACTCACGAAACGCGAAATTTTATTTTCAGATTTCAAAATTGCCAGACAAAGCGCCGATGCACTGAACCAATAAGAATAAAACACCACGTGCTTCTGATCAATTTTTCTTTGTTCCAGAAAATTTTTCAATCCCTTTCCCAAAGCAAACTGCGTCGCGTAGATCGCAAAGAATCTTCGCATATTTCTCAGCAGCCACACTTTGCTGTGCGTTCTGAAAAACTCATAGAAAAAAGCCCCCAAGAAACTCTTGATGACCTCCACCTTTGCGGCCGGAATCACCTTATTGTTTAAATCGATCACTTCAACATTTGTAGGAAGTGAAAAAGAATATTTTTCCCCTTTGCCAAAATGATCGTGAGGATAGATCAATACCTTGTCGAATGACTTTGCGAGATACTCCAGCTCATGCGCGACATATTGTTCCCGTTGTTGATACGGAAACTGCTTAGTAAGCAGTATCAATGTTTTTTCACTCATCGTGTTGATATCACCATGATCTTGAAGAAACTTTCGAGAACTTGGCGCAATAGAAGTTGGTAAAACTAAGCGAAGCGCAATAATAAGTTTCTTCACAATGATTGAGGAAAAACATCTCCTGCGTATTGCGGAAAATCGAAGAAACTATTGCAGATTTGTCGCTCAATTACATGTCGGTGAAAAACAGAATTGATCCGACCCAACACAGAAACTATGTCGAAATTGGAAATGAAAGTGCCGTCACCCGGCGAAAGCATCAGTGAAGTCATCATAGCCAGTTGGCTGGTGAAAGATGGCGACTACGTTGAAAACGGTCAGGTGATCGCAGAGATCGACAGCGACAAGGCCACGCTCGAACTACCCGCAGAAGCCAGTGGAACGATCACGCTCAAAGTTGCGGCAGGTGATACTGTCTCTGTAGGTGCCATTGTTTGTCTGATAGATACCTCAGCCGCTAAACCTGCCGGAACACCCGCAAAAGAAGAGAAAACAGCGGAAGCCAAAAAGGCTGAACCGGTTGCTGCAGTTGCTCCTGCGGCACCCACTGCCAAAGCAAGTTACGCCGCTGGAACACCTTCGCCTTCTGCAGCGAAGATCATGGCGGAAAATAAAATAGCTCCTGCTCAGGTAAACGGCACTGGCCCTGGTGGTCGTATCACCAAAGGAGATGTGCTGTCGGCAATGTCAAGTGGATTCGATTCTGGTGCATTGGCACGCCACACAGGTGAGCGCACCGAGCGTCGCGAAAAGATGAGCAATCTGCGCAAGAAAATTTCCGAGAGGTTGGTGAGTGTGAAGAACAATACCGCCATGCTCACCACATTCAATGAAGTGAACATGAAGCCGATCATGGATCTGCGCTCGAAATACAAAGAAGTCTTTAAGGAAAAACATGGTGTAGGACTTGGCTTCATGTCCTTCTTCACTAAAGCAGTGAGTGAAGCATTGTTTGCTTTTCCAGCGGTGAATGGACGTTTAGAAGATGGCGAAATAGTTTATCACGATTATACCGACATTGGTATTGCAGTGTCCGGTCCGAAAGGATTGATGGTGCCCATCATTCGCAATACAGAAATCATGGGGCTTGCCGAGATAGAAAGCAGCATTGTTTCACTTGCTAAAAAAGTGCGCGATGGAAAGATCACTGTGGATGAGATGCAAGGCGGAACATTCACCATCACCAATGGTGGCATTTTCGGCTCTATGATGTCAACGCCGATCATCAATCCGCCACAAAGTGCCATTCTTGGTATGCACAACATAGTTGAGCGACCTGTTGCTGAAAATGGTCAGGTAGTTATTCGTCCAATAATGTTTGTTGCACTTAGCTACGATCATCGCATCATCGATGGCCGGGAGAGCGTTGGGTTCCT
>JAYTMF010000007.1:0-13970 GCA_043728755.1 Flavobacteriales bacterium | reverse complement strand
GATCTGATTTGAAATTACTTCGCTTAGAGCTAAACACAAATTCGGTGAATAGTCCAGAAGTAAGCTGTATTATTAACTCCTGCCTAAGAAGACAGAAATGCTTGTCCTTAAATTAACCTGGCAGGATTAGCAATAAATTCGTAGAGCAAAGACTTTATGAAAGAAATGATGCGAATGCATCTTTACTTTATGTGATGGTTGTGCAGAGCGAACTTTAGATTTCCCAAAGAAGAACCTATCCCTCTTTCTTAAACCTCCGCTCCTTCACATTCTTAAATCGAATATTGAGCGACTCAACAATCAATGAAAAGGCCAACGCTATATATGCGTATATCTTAATATTGACACCTTCTGGTAAATGGACAACATGTGCGTCTTCCAAAGCTTCTGTAACGAGAATTATACCAATCACCACCAGGAATGTAAGCGCCAACATTTTTATTGTCGGATACTTCTCTATGAAATCACTGACATAAGGCGCGAACAATATCATTGCGATCATAGCGACCACCACCGCCATGATCATTGTCGCCAGAGCGAGTGAAGCATCCGGATTATCTGATGTAACGCCTACAGCGGTTATGATAGAATCAAAGGAGAAAACGATGTCGATGATTGTGATCTGAAATATCGCCTTGGTCCAACTCATATTTCTATCACTTGATGAAATTTCGTCATCTGCAATGCGAAATTTGTGGTAGATCTCGCTGATGGTTTTGATGATGAGGAATGCACCACCGCCAAATAGTATTAAGCCTCGTCCGGTGACAGGTATGGATCCAATGTGAAAAAAAGGATCCACCATTTTAGTGATTAAGGTGATGGTGGAAAGAAGGATGATCCTCACAATGAGGGCGAGCATCAGTCCGATAAATCGTGCGCGCTTTTGTTCTTTGCGGTTGGGAATGTACCCGCAAATAATCGCAATGAAAATGATGTTATCAATTCCAAGAACTATCTCAAGTACAATCAGCGTGAAGAGGCTGAGTATACCACCAAATGAAGAAAACACTTCCAGATACGCTTCCATACTCTCAACCGCAGATATTCATAATTATGCCGCGAAGATAATATTCCATTGCCGTCCACTCCGACTTCCTCTTTTTTATCCCAAAACAATATCAATCTGTTACAAAAAAAACCACCCTGCATCGCTGCAGAGTGGCTTCTTACTATTTGTCCTTTTTCAGATTAAGCAATCAATCTACGTTGTCGTGAAGAAATGGATTGTCACGCAGCTCCACTTTCTTTTGTCCATTTTCATCGGTTGTTTCGTTCAATGAAAAGCGAGATACTTTACTCTCAGAGCTGTGCTGAGGGCTATCGAGGGAGATCTTCTTTCTTGCGTAAGCTGGCTCATTCTCCAACTCGTTTAGACCATTTGGCGTCTTGAGTTTGAATGTAAACTCGCGGATGCGCATTTCGCGTTCTTTGTTTCTGGCCATCAGCTCTATTCTGTTCGGACGATCACTGATCACCGATTCTTCCTTATGCACCAACGTGTCCGACGGCGTCTCTGACATCTGCTTTGATACAATATCGCTCAGCGCATTTCCAAGGTCATGATAAACTGGCTCATCAACAGGAAGCACATCTTCGGCGTTCAACTTGAGCGATGAAAGCATGGGAACATTTTCCGTCACCTCATCGGAGATCTCTTCTACTTTGATTTGATTGGTCACATTAAACTCCACTTCAAGGCATTCCTCAATGACTTTCATGAAAGGCTCTTCAGGAGCGATTTCCTGTAGCTCATTGGTGACAAGTGTGTCAACAATCGGCTTCTCTACTTTCGCCACAACTTCCTTCGCGCCTTCTGTTTCCAACCACATTTTCTTCGGCTCTGGTGCGCTCATTTGCAAAACATGATCAACCGTTTTAGCAACAAAACCTGTTGCAATTACAGTTGCACAAACGTCTTCACCCAATGAATCGTCTTGACCATATCCCCATATTACTTCAGCAGCACTTCCAGCCTGCGCCTGAATGTAATCGGTGATCTCACTGATCTCATCCATCAACAATTCTTCATTTCCAAAAGTGATGTTCAACAAGATGAAGTTTGCTCCATTGATATCGTTATCGTTCAACAATGGTGATTCAAGAGCCGCCTGTACGGCGCGTTTAGCACGGCCTTCGCCGCTTGCACGGCCGGAGCCCATTATGGCAACACCGCTGTCTTTCATAACGGTCTTCACGTCATTCATGTCGACGTTCACCGTACCTATAAGTGTGATCACTTCTGCAATTCCCTTTGCAGCAATGCAAAGCACTTCATCAGCATGGCTGAACGCCTGCTTCAGAGTGAGGTTACCATATAACTCGCGCAATTTATCGTTGCGGATGATCAGTAACGTATCAACGCTTTCGCGAATTTCTTTCAATCCTCTGTCAGCCTGTTGTGATCTTTTTCTACCTTCAAACATGAAAGGAACTGTAACGATTCCTACGGTAAGGATACCCATATCCTTTGCCACTTTAGCTATTACAGGAGCGGCACCCGTTCCGGTTCCTCCGCCCATACCGGCAGTGATAAAGACCATGTTCGTGTTATCCGAAAGCAATGCCTTCACTTCTTCGAGACTTTCGATGGCTGCATTTCGTCCTACTTCCGGTATAGATCCGGCACCGCGGCCTTCAGTTAGTGTGTTTCCAAGCTGAATTTTTATGGGTACAGGACTTTTATCCAAAGCCTGTGCATCAGTATTGCAGACGATAAAGTCTACACCTTTGATGCCTTGCTCATACATGTAGTTAACAGCATTGCTGCCACCTCCGCCAACGCCTATCACCTTGATAATAGATGATGTGTTGACCGGTAAATCGAATTTTAAAGAGTTTTCCATTTTGGTTGATATGGGTTTTTCACTCGTAATCAGACTAGTTAGGTCCTGACCGACCACGAGGGTTTTGGATGGCCTAAGAAAGAGAATTTGAATGCAATGGAATGTACCAACTTTTCAAAAAAGTGAACCTGCATATGTTAGTAACATCATCGCGTTTTCAATGCGTCAAAAATTCTCTCTGAATGATTGGAACGCATACCGACGCAATGGCCTGCTCTTCAGAATAATCCCTTCTGAATTGGCAATCTCCCAACTCCTCCTTACGTTTGTACCCGCTCGAAAGGAGTTTTCAATTCAAAATATGCTAGAATCAATCAACGACAAGCTGGATTTCCAGCCCTATAACAGCAACCGTCCGCAACTGGTCATTCCTGAGTACGGCCGCAATATTCAGCGCATGATTGAGCATGCTATGACGCTAGAGGATAAGGAAGAAAGAAACAAATGTGCCCATGCAGTATTGAGTGTAATGGGGCAGCTATTCCCATACCTCCGTGATATCGAAGACTTCAACCATAAGCTTTGGGATCATCTTCACATCATGGCAAAATTCAACCTTGATGTGGACAGCACTTATCCAAAACCCGACGCTGAACACCTCAACAGCAAGCCAGATCCGATACCATATCCCAACAATGACATTCAATTCGGTCATTACGGATACTACGTTCAGAGTATGATTCTGAAATGCGCTTCCATGGAAGAGGGAGATGAAAAGCAGGCGTTTGCACTCGCCATTGCTAACGTGATGAAGTACAATGCCACGAACTGGAATCGCAATATTGTTCACGATGATGTCATCCTGAAAGACCTCAATAACATATCAAAAGGAAAGGTGAAACTTGTTGATGTCACTGAGCTCCAGGCCGTAAAACCATTGTCAGTTGGCGGATTCAAAGAATATGAAGTGGATCGCTACGGTAAAAACAAAAGCAAACACAAGTTCAACAAAGGTGGTGGTGGCGGTGGTGGTGGTGGAAAAAAGAAAAAATTCAGACCCCGATAATTGCCAGTCAGCCACTCCTCTTTCCCTTTGGGGAACATGATAAAACTCATAGCTACTCTTCATTAGGGCGGCTATTTTTTTGATCCGCATCGGAATACCATTCTCAATGAGGCGCTTAGGTGTGCAGCCCTTAAAATGCATGTGCAATAAATAGATGGGAACTGTTCCTGTGGTCTCAGAGTCGGTGACTTTCACATGACAAACAAAGACACAAGATGTAGAAAATTTGTAGCGAATCAATCTCGCGTTTTGTGAACGAATTACGGATTATTGCAATCACTCATAAGAATTTTCCGCTTGAAACTATCGGGAAGCTACACCTATCCGATGAGGTGAGAAATGCAACGCTGAACACGTTGTGCGAAACATCGGGGATGTCAGAGTTGATGTATCTCAGCACTTGCAATCGTGTTGAATTAATCTTTTCTCATCCGCATTTTGTTTGTCCGGGCGTGACCGCCAACATTTTAAGAAACCTGCAACCATCACTTACCGAAAACGAGATCCGTGATATCTCATACCAGGCAGAGCGATACAACGGCACAGAAGCAGCCGAGCATTTGCTGCGCGTTGCTTCTGGTGTGGATTCCCTAGTGATAGGTGAAAGCGAGATCATCACGCAACTGCGCAAAGCTTATGAAGAATCCGTGGCATCGGGCCTGGCGGGTGATGACATCCGATTGCTCATCAGTCAATGTGTAAAGACCGCAAAGGAAATTTTTACCCATACCGATCTGGCGAAGAAGCCTGTGAGCGTTGTTTCATTGGCATGGCTACAATTCCGCCAATACGGAGTGAAGCAAGATGCTCGGATACTCATGATCGGCGCAGGGCAGATCATTCGCAATTTTTCTAAGTTTCTTTTTGAAAATAATTTTCACAACATCACCATCGCAAACAGAAGCGTGGATAATGCCATAGAGTTGACAAGTACTTTTACAGGAAAAGCAATTTCTCTGGATCAATTGCCGCAATTGAATCAAGGATTTGACGTCATGATCTCATGCACCGGTGCCGATCATGCAATTGTTGGTGAGGAACTTTATCAAATACTTCTTGCCGGAGATTCAAATCAAAAACTGATCATTGATCTTGCACTTCCATGTGATGTTGATGCGAAGATTATTGATCGATACAACGTTCGATACGTTGATATGAATATCATCAGAGCTCAGTCATCAGAAAATATTCAATTTCGCGAGAAAGCACTTACTGAATGCGAGCCCATTCTCAATGCCGGATTGAAAACATTCGAAAAGGTTTGGCAGGCCAGGCAAATTGAACGTGCCATGCAATCCATTCCGGAGACCATCAAAGAAATCAGAAATACCGCTCTAGGTTCAGTGTTCGCTAAAGATCTTGAACATCTCGATGAAGACTCTAGAGAATTGCTCCATAAAATCATGAATTATATGGAGAAAAAATACATCTCCATTCCCATGAAAATGGCACGTGAAGTATTGCTCAGCGAAGTGAAAAAGAATTGAGCCGGAGCGAAGAATAAATTCGCCCTAACTTTTCACGCTCACACAACACTCATAATATTTTGACATCAGAAATCATCATCGGCACACGTGGCAGCGAACTTGCTTTGTGGCAGGCACATCACGTACAGGATTTGCTACAACAGAAAGGTGTCACTAGTAGCATTCACATCATCAAAACCAAAGGCGACAATATTCAGCACCTTGGATTTGACAAGATGGAAGGCAAGGGATTCTTCACCAAAGAAATTGAAGATGCCCTTCTCAAAAATGAAATCGATATTGCAGTTCATTCACACAAGGACCTGGAAACGGATCCGCCGCAAGGCTTGGTCATTGGTGCCGTGAGCCCAAGAGCCGATGCACGTGAATTGTTATTGGTCAGACATGATTACGTTGATAAATCATTTCCACTTCATTTTAAGAAAAACGCTATTGTAGGTACATCTTCTGCAAGAAGAAAAGTACAGTTGCTTCACCTCAGACCAGATGTTGAGCTTGCCGATATTCGAGGAAATGTTCCCACGCGGATACAAAAATTGCGTGACGGACAATACGATGCCATTCTACTTGCCAAGGCAGGAGTTGACAGACTGGAAATAAATCTCGACGGACTTTATCATCTGGCCTTGCCGGCAGCGGAGTTCGTGCCCGCTCCGGCGCAAGGTGTGCTTGCCATACAGTGTCGTGAAAACGACAATGAAATCATTGCACTGCTCGCCTCCATTTCTGATAAACCCGCACACGAATTGATCTCCATTGAAAGAAGCGTATTGAACAAACTGCAAGGCGGCTGCCAGTTGCCGTTTGGTATCTATGCGCAAAGAACCAATAATGAATTCAAGGTTTTTGTAGCTATCGCTGAATCGTGGAATTCACCCTTGAAAACTTTCACGTTGATGCATACCGATGCGCAGACATTGATTGAAAATGTTCTCGAAGAAATCAAAAAATGAAATTGAGAATTTTCATCACACGCAATAAAGATGACGTTTCATCATTGATGACACTTCTCAGGGATGCCGGCCTTGAGGTGGAAGCACATTCCCTTATCGAAACAGTGGCCATCGCTTTCGATGTTGAAATTCCTGCCAGTGACTGGATCTTTTTTTCGTCAGCCACAGCGGTAAGACATTTTTTCTTTCAAAATCCAATTACAGGAAAAAGAAAGTTTGCTGCTATCGGCAGAGGAACCGCAAAAGAGTTGTCCAAACATGTCACGGTTGATTTCGAAGGAGATCACATCGACACTTTGGAAATCGCCAAAACTTTCGCTATACACATCGGTAATGAAACGGTAATTTTTCCAGGGCCGATCACCGGACTAGAAAAGATTCAGTCTGTGCTACCCAAGCAAAATACGCAGACACTGATTTGCTATCGAACCATTGAAACACCTATGCATGTTGGCTTTCCGGATGTGATTATTTTTTCAAGTCCAAGCAATGTGCGATCTTATTTTCAACGCAACGAGATCATCTCACACCAATTCATTATCGCTTACGGACGATCCACGGCATCTGCATTAGCAGAAATGGGGGTTGAAAAAACGATTATTCCGGATTCCTTGTCGGACGAAGATCTCCTGAGGGCAATAAAAGGTATTTCGGGAAGTTAATGGCCGGGCGTTACTTTTGGCACGATGCAGTTTATGATTAAGACATTTTTTTGCAACCTTAACGGAATTATCCACGCGCGTACACCGCTGCTAGCTGTTTTTATGTTGATGTTGTTTCATGGACTGTCGCAGGTTACACCCGCTCCAACCAACGACCTCACTCCGAAATACTCGAATGAATTTCTCAACATAGGAGTTGGCGCAAGAGCATTGGGCATGTCGCTTTCACAAATCGCTTCGGTTGATGATGTTACATCGGGCTTCTGGAATCCGGCTGGATTGAGTGGTATCAAAAGTGATCTGCAAGTTGCGGGTATGCACTCTGAATATTTCGCGGGTATTGCTAAATACGATTATGCTGCCGTTGGTAAAGCAATCGACTCTGTGAGTGCGGCTTCCATTTCTTTTATTCGATTCGGTGTGGATGACATTCCCAATACAACTGAGTTGATCGATGCGGGAGGAAACATCAACTACGATCGCATCACTACATTCAGCGCTGTCGATTACGCTTTCATTTTCTCTTATGGCAGAAAAGGATTTCCATTTCGCCCGCCAAGTGCGCAAACCGCAGTAGATGCCAGCACCTCACTGCAAGGCTTCCGATGGGGTGTCAACGCAAAAGTGATTTACAGGCATGTTGGTGATTTTGCCAAAGCTTGGGGTTTCGGCTTAGATGTTGGGGCGCAATACGACTACAGGAAATGGAAATTCGGAGCAATGGCCAAAGACATCACTTCCACTTTCAATGCTTGGAGTTATACACTTAGTGACAGAACAAAACAAGTTTTTGCGTCAACCGGAAATGAAATTCCTGTCAACAGTCTTGAGGTAACACTTCCGCGATTGATCTTGGGTGGTGGCAGAGAATTTCAAATCAAGAAGATCAGTTTGCTCACAGAAGTGAATGCAGTAATGACCACAGATGGCAGACGAAATGTGCTGGTCTCTGCCAATCCCGTGAGTATTGATCCTAGCCTTGGAATTGAAGCCGGATACAATAAGGTTATTTTCTTTCGACTTGGCGTAGGAAATATTCAGCGTGTAAAAGATTTTGATGGATCCGCAGGCATGACATTGCAACCCAATCTTGGTCTGGGACTCCGGATCAAAAATCTTCAACTTGACTATGCCTTATCTGATATTGGAAATGTGAGCGACGTATTATACAGCAATGTCTTCTCATTAAAGCTGGACATATTCAGACAAGACCGCAATTGATTTGACATTGCTCATTTCAACGCTTTATTTCCGAATGCCTCGATCAACGCATAGAACGTGAATGCGTAAAGCATGATGCCCAGAAGTAGGTGCAGAGGCTGCATCTGGCGCGGCATATCCGCATAATTCAAAATTACACCGGCAAGAATTTCAAGTACCACCAACATTACTATTCCGTTCACCCGTGTGAAAGTGAATTGAATTTTTCTGTTCATTCGCCACAACGAAAAAGCGGCAATAGCAATCAATATTGAAAAGCTGCGATGAATGTAAAAAACAACATTCAATTGTTCGATCCACAGTGATCTGTCATCTATTCTTCGAGCGACAGTGTCAACATCTTCGCGCACCTGTGTTCCCATCAATATTTGTATAAGACACAAAACAAGAGTAACGATCAGTAGCAGCCGAAAGCTCTTGTCCACAGCAACTTCAGTCCTGTTTTTCCGATGGCGATAAACTATTATCAGCAACAATGAAACAATGGCAATACTGCCGAACATGTGGTAGGTGATCGAGTTCTCCTTCAGGTTGCCGTCAACAACCAACTTACCTAGCCAAATTTCATAAGCGATCATGATGTCTGTGAATAGTGCCAGGAAAAACGTCACTTTATCTCGTTTTCTGATCAGCAACAGAAGCGATAAAAAAGAAAGAATAACAATTGGAATGGCATAGAGAACCGTGGCCAATCGGTTGATGTATTCCACCCATGTATGCAACGGATTAAAAACAGCATAATCATGTTTGGGATATTTGTGCCACTGATCCTGATTGATCTTCGATCCTCGCGAAACGCTTTCACTGGCGACCCATAGCGTGTCATTCCGGATGATCATCGTTCCCCTTTCATATCCATTTTCACTGGAAAAAGTTAGCGCTTCCATTGATGTTGGCGGAATAAAATAACCAAAACATTTTGGCCAATCCGGACAACCCATTCCGCTTCCTGTCATACGCACAATGCTACCGGCAATGACAACTATAAAAGTAAAGACAAGAGAAATTTTAGCGAAGAGTCTTACGAGAGCGTTCAAATTCATGAGCCGAAATTATGCGCAGAAGTCATGAACACGGCATTGATAAAACTCATTTTTGAGTACCGAAAAATCCACAAAGATTTAGCCTCGGATCATTTGCGCTACGGACTGCAACAAATTGAGAAGCTGAAATACGCGTCCGAAATTATACTCACGCACATCGACACCTCCGCTTCTTCCGGCAGATTGCAATCCCTTAAAATTGATGACTTCAACGGACTTGACATGATACTTACCGTCGCTGATTCCATTGACACACTTGATGAGATCAAGTTCTTTCAACTCAGATGGATTGAATTCAACACTCACAACATTCATAGGTCTGTCGTCAGCAAAGTCCAACGTCGTAGTGTTCACGCCTTTCAGAGCCTTCAAATCTTGCTGTATTTTACCACCACAACCGGCTGAGCATGTCATACCTTCAATGCTAATATTGGCAACAGTTCTTATGGCTTCTGACTTCATTTCTACATAGGTAATCGGAATATCAGCAGCTTGTTGATCGCTTTGTACACCGCTATTGCATGAACACGCGAACAGTGAAATAAGCAATGCCATAGGAAGAATTTTTTTCATTATCAAATTGTAATCGTTAACAGACGGTCACAAAAGTAAAAGAGTTACACCCCGAAGTACTTATACCTTCGGCCAAAATTTCCAAAACACATTGAAAACACCGCGCTCCAGCCATGTCTTTACTCTCGCATTGCTGGCCATAACCTGGGGAAGTTCATTCATACTGATGAAAAGAGGTCTGCGCGATGAAATGAATCAACCTGTGTTAAGACCGGAACACGTCGCAGCACTGAGATTGGGCATAGCTGGCCTCGTTTTATTTCCCATTTCCATCCATGCTATACGTAAAATTCGCCTGACCGATTGGAAGTGGCTAGCTTTAGTGGGCGTCATCGGAAGTGGAATTCCGGCTGTTCTCTTTACCATTTCCCAACAATATCTCGATAGCAGTGTTGCAGGCATTCTCAATGCGCTTACTCCGCTTTTCACGCTGATAGTTGGGATGGCCATCTTCCGTAGAGTAGTCATGCCTCGCCAAGTGATGGGTGTTTTGATAGGATTGGGTGGTGCGATCAGCCTCATTTCGTTGCGTGGATTTGGCGACTCCGAAAACTGGACATACTCAATATTGATCGTCATTGCTACCTTCTTCTATGGCATAAGCGTGAACACGATTTCATCGAAAATTTCGCATATACCACCACTCCACATTACAGCCCTTTCGCTACTCATTGCCGGTGTTCCCTGGAGCATCTACCTTGCAACAACCAATGTCTCGGAAATCATCCTTCAAAATCCGCATGGCTATAAATCGCTCGGATACGTATGTCTACTGGCAATTCTGGGAACTGCCATGGCGAATGTCCTTTTCTTCAGATTGGCGCAACAAACGGGACCGCTGTTCGCATCTTCGGTCACATATCTCATGCCGCTAGTCGCGGTTGGCTGGGGTTTGTTGGATGGTGAGCAACTCAACATTCTCCATTTTATCTGTGTATTGATCATATTAACAGGTGTGTGGCTGGTGAATATGAAAAAGTCCTCTCTGGCAAAACAGCCAACATAAATTCAAGATGATAGCTCTGGTTGATCAGCAGTGGATTCGCCCTTTACTCCGTAATGACGGGCATTCTGTGACATGCTTCGCTATATTTAAACTTTCGCAGCGCCCGAATGGAGTACTTACCGAAAATTCTTCTTGGGAGTAACCCAATGTCCTTCATATATTTGCGCCCCTCAAAAATCCATTTGAGGATAATTCATTAAAAATCAATATCTATGTACGCTATCGTTGAAATAGCAGGGCATCAGTACAAAGTACAAAAAGATCAACAGATCTACGTGAACCGTCTTCAAAGCGAGGAAGGTTCTGAAGTGAATTTCGACAAAGTTCTCCTCGTTGAAAATTCAGGTAAGATCACTGTTGGCGCCCCGGCTATAGAAGGTATGAAGGTGACCGCTCGCGTCGAGAAACACCTCAAAGGAGATAAAGTCATTATTTTCAAAAAGAAGCGCAGAAAGGGCTATCAGAAGAAGAACGGTTTCCGTCCTTATCTTACTGAGTTGAAAATTGAGAGTATCGGCTAATCCAGTAAATAAGAATTAATAATACACCCACAACCACAATATCATGGCACACAAAAAAGGTGAAGGTAAAGTAAAGAACGGTAGAGAGTCGGAAAGCAAGCGACTCGGAGTGAAACTCTACGGCGGACAAGTTTGCATCGCCGGCAACATCATCGTTCGTCAGCGTGGTACTCGTCACAAACCAGGTTTAAACGTAGGTATGGGTAAAGACCATACGTTGTTTGCACTAATTGATGGCACTATCGCATTCCGCAAGAAAAAAGACAACAAGTCTTTCGTTTCGGTTATTCCTGTATAAGGCGTATCCGGGCTGAACAATATTGAAAACCCGGTCTCGTCATTTGGCGAGATCGGGTTTTTTTATATCTTGAACTCTGCTGCGCAGAACCAATCGTCAATCAAAAAGACATTAGTCACAAACCAAGAATTTCAATCTTCCAATCATATGCTGCAGGTAGCTTCCATAAGAGAAAACAAGGAAAAAGTGTTGGCAGGACTTGCCAAACGCAACAAAGATTTCACCATTCAGATCGATCAGATCCTTTCACTCGATGAAATCCGCAGAAGCACGCAAAACGAACTCGACAACCAACTTGCTGAAGCGAATAAACTCTCAAAAGAAATTGGCGACCTTTTCAAAAGTGGTAAGAAAGACGAAGCAGACCAGCTGAAACCACAAGTGGCTGCATTAAAAGAAACGTCGAAAAAACTCGAAGTTAAATTGTCGGAAACCGAAGACGAACAGCGTCAACTTCTGTATCAGATTCCCAACGTTCCTAACGATATTGTTCCATCGGGGAAAACTGCCGATGACAATATTGAAGTGTACAAATGGGGCAATATCCCATCGTTAGGTGATCACAAAAAACCGCATTGGGAATTGATCGAACAATACGATTTGGTTGATTTCGAACTGGGCACAAAAATCACCGGTGCCGGATTTCCTGTTTACAAAGGAAAAGGAGCCCGACTGCAACGCGCCTTGATCAATTTCTTTCTTGATGAGGCTACCAACGCAGGATATAGAGAAATTCAACCACCCTTGCTCGTGAATGAGGCCAGCGGATTTGGAACGGGACAATTACCGGATAAAGAAGGACAGATGTATCATGTAGGTGTTGATGATCTTTACCTGATACCTACCGCGGAAGTTCCATTGACGAATCTTTACCGAGATGTCATTCTAAAAGAGGATCAACTGCCCATTAAAATGACCGGCTATACACCTTGTTTTCGCCGCGAAGCAGGGAGTTGGGGCGCACACGTTCGCGGCTTGAATAGATTGCATCAATTCGATAAAGTTGAAATTGTTCAACTTGTTGATCCTTCGCAATCATATGAGATTCTTGAGAAAATGGTAGAACATGTCAAAGCTGTACTGCAAAAACTGGAATTGCATTTTCGCGTGATCAAACTTTGCGGTGGGGATATGGGTTTTACTTCTGCTCTCACTTATGATTTCGAAGCATGGAGTGGCGCCCAGGAGCGTTGGCTGGAAGTCAGTTCAACATCAAATTTTGAAACATTCCAGGCCAATCGTTTGAAGTGTCGTTATAAAAATGCCGACGGCAAAACGCAATTGGTTCATACACTCAATGGAAGTGCCCTTGCCCTCCCGAGGATCGTTGCTTCATTACTTGAAAACAACCAGGATAAGGATGGTATTCGCATTCCTAAAGCACTTGTGCCCTATACAGGTTACGATCGCATCAGCTAATGTTTACCAACGAAACTGTTTAGAAAAATTAAGTAGTGGCGAACAAGGATATGGTCGCACTGTCGGTACATTCGCTTATATGAAGAAATACTTTAGTCCGTTTTGCGCTGTGGTGCTACTGGTGGTGCTCGTTGCCTATTCTTCGGGGTGTCACACTACAAGCGACCACAGTTCCGCCGTTCCGCTCATTGATTCTCTTATCACAACATTGGAGCAAGCTTCTGCTGTGATGAAAAAGGACTTTCCAGAAGACCAGTTGACACCACTGCCCGACTCATTGTACGAGCCCATCCAATATGTTCAGGAACACTTCGTTGGGAAAATGAAAAAAGATTCGGCACTTATGATTGCCGCGTACTCTGAGCTATTGACTCAAAGAGAAAAACTTAATGAAGACGCGACAACATTCCTGTTGAAATCGGACTCACTGTCAGGACAAATGAAAGCGTTGAAGCAAGCACTACTCGAACATGCAACCCGAGATAAAAAAAATAACGAAATAAATGAAGAATACGTAGTCAAGGCCTTGAAAAACGAATCGACAAACGTCGCATTGTTTGTTTCAAGAAGTGAATACCTGAGTATCGAAAAAGAATCACTCGATTCAAAGATTGCAGTGTCATTCACGGAAATAAAACTTAAAGCGGACAGCCTTTCGAAAAAGAAAAAAACCAAATGAGTAAGATAAGATTGATGCTGACTGTTTTGCTTTTGTTCACCTGCGCAGGTGCATTTGCGCAAGGTTCTGACATAGAACTCGCTGAGTATTACTACAATCAGGGCATGTTTGATCAGGCAAAACTTTACTACGAAAAAATATACAAGAGCAATAAAACGACAAGGGTTTACAACAACTATCTCAACACGCTGATAGCACTGAACGAGTTTGAAGAAGCCGAAAAATTGGCGAAGAAGAAAATCAAAGAAGACAATCG
>JAYTMF010000006.1:0-3213 GCA_043728755.1 Flavobacteriales bacterium | reverse complement strand
GAGAGCGGATCAACTAAAAATGCAAAGTCGATATTGAAATTTCCGGCGGTGATCCAATCGAAAGCTTTGACAATTGTCGGATGCGCACCATGCATTTGTGTACTGAATACCAGAATTGAGGTGATGAAGGACAACAGGATGGCAGTTGATCCAAGCGCACCAATAAAGTTTTTTGAAAAGCCTTTTCCTAAAAAAGTGATGTATAAAAATCCGGCTAGAGGAAATAACGGGACGAGGGTAACTAATTTTTCCATACTCCTGAATCAGAATTTTAAATTGTCAAGAACGCTGGTATCCGTTGTATGCAGGTTGCGATACAACATCATCAAAATGGCGAGCCCAACGGCAACTTCAGCGGCAGCTACTACCATAATGAAGAACACAAACACTTGCGCATCGGTTTGGTTCCACATTTTGGAGAAGGCTACTAATGTGATATTGACAGCATTTAACATCAGTTCAATGCACATAAACATGATGATGGCATTGCGCCTGTAAAGAATACCAAACGCTCCAAGCCCGAAAAGAACGGATGACAGGATGAGGTAGTGATTGACAGTGATATTGTAAAATAATTGCATCAGGTTAATTCTTTTTTAGATAAGTAAACGGCTCCGACTATAGCTGAGAGAAACAGAATGCTGGCCAATTCGAAAGGAAGAAGGAATTCGCGGTAAAGCACCACGCCGAGATTTTCTGTTGTGCCAATTTCGCCGTTGAAAGCGGCTCCCTTCACAACAATGAGCTCATCAGTTCTTCTGAGTATGGCAATGATGACCAACATGAGTATTCCGCCAGCAGTGACACTCAAAGCCTTTACATACAAACTTATTTTTTGCTCATTGAGTTTATTGAGGTTGAGCATCATGATCACATAAAGAAAAAGAACCATGATGGCACCTGCGTAAACGATGATGTGCACCGCAGCAAGAAATTGTGCGCCTAGCAGGAAGTAATGGCCCGCAATGGCAAAGAAAGTCACGATCAAAGAGAGAACACTGTAAACAGGGTTCTTGGAGAAGATCATCCCAATAGCGCTGAAGACAGCGACGAATGAGAGAAACCAAAAGATGTATTCAGACATATTTCAAAAATTCAATATTCAATATTCAAAAAAAGGTCGCGGCTATTTCAATGACCGATGACTTTTGGTTTTGGATCTTTGAATGTTCGGTTGTGGTAATGTTTCTTGTCGTTTTTAAATTCGAGAACTTCCGGCGTTTGTCTTTTGCTCACATCAATTCTGGCATCAATAGGCTCTACTAATTTGTCTTTACCAAATATTTCTTCACCTCTTGTAAAGGAGGATGGAACCAATCTATCGGTAAGGAAGATGGCTTCTTTCGGGCAAGCATCTTCGCACAATCCACAGAAGATGCAGCGCAACATATTGATCTCATAAATCTTCGCATACTTCTCTTCGCGATAGAGATTTTCCTCTCCTTTTTTGCGTTCAGCGCTTTCCATTATGATCGCTTCCGCGGGACAAGCTACTGCGCACAAGCCGCAGGAGGTGCATCTTTCAGCGCCGGCCTCATCTCGTTTCAAAACATGCTGGCCACGATAGACAGGAGCGAACTCACGCATCTCTTCCGGATACTTGATCGTCGGCGTTTTGGTAAATATGTGACGGAAGGTGATCATCATTCCTTTCAGAATAGCAGGAAAGTAAAGTCGCTCACTCAAAGTGAGTTTTCTTACTGTTACTGTTTTTGATCTGTTTGTTAATGCCATGCGTATTCTATTTGCAGCAGTGAGCTGCATTTGTAATTTCTTTTAGTTCAATCTTCCAAGTAAATACATCGCGATACCGGTGATGAAAATATTTGCGATGGAGAGAGGAAGTAAAACTTTCCATCCCAGATTCATCAATTGATCGTATCTAAATCGCGGCAATGTCCAACGAACCCACATGAAGATGAAAATAAAGAAGGATATTTTTCCAAACAATACCAACGTTTGAACAATAGCAAGTGTGTTTCCTTCTAAACCTATTTCATGTTGGAAAGGGAAATTGTATCCTCCCAAATAGAGCGTTGCCATTACAGCAGAGGAGATGAACATATTGATGTATTCTGCAAATAGAAAGAAGCCGAGTTTCATGGAAGAATACTCCGTGTGAAATCCACCCACCAATTCTGTTTCGCATTCCGGAAGATCGAAAGGAGCGCGATTGGTTTCTGCAAATGCGCAGATCATAAATATGAGAAATCCCAACGGCTGATAAACGATGTTCGCATATCCCGCATCTTGTTGCGCTGATATTTCGCCAAGACTTAAGGTACCTGTTACCATCACCAAAGCGATCAGAGCAAGTCCCATAGCTACTTCATAAGAGATCATTTGCGATGATGCGCGCAAAGCACCTAGCAATGAATATTTATTGTTCGAAGCCCATCCGCCGATCATGATTCCATAGACACCGATGCTTACCACTCCGAGTAAATAAAGCAAACCGATGTTGATGTCAGTGATTTGCAACGGATAGAATGTGCCGTTCACCGTGATGCCTGTTCCCCAAGGAATGATCACACCTGTCATGCACGCTGTAAGCATGAAAAAACAAGGACCGAGAATGAAAAGCCATTTGTTGGAATGAGTAGGAATCATTTCTTCCTTCATGAACATTTTCACGCCATCAGCCAATGGTTGTAGCAAACCGAAAATTCCCGCGCGATCCGGACCAACACGGTCCTGAAGTATCGCTGCAACTTTTCTTTCACCCCAGGTCATATAAGCAGCAACTCCCAATGAGATAGCGAAGACTATCACGCAGAGAATTATTTTATATATCATCATTGAATCCATAGTCGAGTTCTAGTTATTTTTTGGTGTGAAAAAGTAGGCAGTCAGAAGTATGCAGTAACCAGTACGCGGGATGCGGTCTGCGCCAATCAGGTTGTTGCCTGAATGCGTCATTACTTTTTCTTTGTTTCAACTTTGTTGTTTTTTGGAAGAAATTTTTCAGGATTTGCTTCCATGTTATTTAGCATTTTTCCAACCTCTGCTGAAGTCTTTAAAATTTTTGCGTGTTGTTCTTCATCGACGTACTCAAATGCGAATGCGAAGTCACACCATATCTGTGTTCCGGTATTTTCCATATCTGCATCCGTCATCTTCGATTTGAAATGAGCAGGATACATCCTCTTCTCATAACCTTCTGCAATGTTGGCGCAAATACTTTTGGATGATCGCCTCACTTGCGTAGTCAAC
>JAYTMF010000005.1:0-10620 GCA_043728755.1 Flavobacteriales bacterium | reverse complement strand
GCCATGCATAGGTCACAATCTTCCACGCTTTACTGGCACCTTGATGACATATATCTTGGAGAAACAACAAGTATTCATCACTTCGAAATTCTTCCTTCGCCAGGTAAACACAAACTCACTATTATTGATCAGGACGGATCAGTGTTGACACGAGTAATTGAGGTACTGAATCAATAAATCACACGGAAGTATTTGCACAATTATACATTTGAGTTCATGAAAAAATATCTCCTCGTCAATAACTCAATTGCTACGATCATTATACCAATTTATAGTTATAATTGGTATTATGCTCCATCAGTAACAATTCGATCAACACTGATAAATTATTTACAGGGATTTATTTACTGAGTGTAGAAAAAGACGGCATCAATTATCAAGAAGAACCAATCCTTTTAGAATGAGGAGAAGTTTCACTTCTTCCCTCCGGGCACTCCTTCCTTCACCTCTTTCACTATTCCGTTTTCATAAATCTGTTTGAGTTTGACTTTACCGGTGCGCTCGTCATAACTGGTGTACAGGCCGTCCAGCTTATTGTTCATGTAGTTGCTTTCTTCAATGATTTGTCCGCGCTCATTATAAATCATGCTTTTTCCGTTCAGCTTTCCCTCTTCGTAATTGCATGTTCGCATAGGCGCTCCGTGTGGATGAAAGTATTCCCACTTTCCATCGGGTTTACTCAGTTTAAAGTTTCCCTTGCTTTCAATTTTACCGGCGATGTTGTATGTCTCAGCGGCACCATTCAACTCGCCATTCGCGTTATAAGTTTCCATCTTTTCGATCATACCTGTTTCACGGTAGTACGTCCATTTACCTGTCTTTACGTCACCAACCCGCATGAGTGAAGCCTCATCCTTATTCATTTTGTATAGGTCGGAAAATTTCTTTTCGATAGCATCTGCCTTCTTCACAACGGACCATTGGCCTTCATAATTCTTCACGCCATTTGGATAAAATCCCAACCACTTCCCGCTCATTTTTCCTTGGTGAAAATTTCCAATATCCTTTTGTGCTCCTTTCTCATACCACGATTTCCATTCACCTGCCTCAAGATCATCCTTGAAATTTCCTTCCATCAAGACTTGTCCATTCTCAAACCAATAAGTCCACTTTCCTACCTTCTTACCGCGCAAATAATTGCCCTGCTTCCATCTTTCACCGCCCCAGTATAGATATTGCCATAATCCGTCCATAAGCCCATTTTCATACTTACCCCAATATTCCTTGTTGCCATTACCATAATAAAAAATCCAATCACCTTGCTGTACATCATCTAGGAATGGTCCTTCCATATCCTTAGCTCCTGTTTCCAGATACCAAATCCATCGGCCTGTTTTTGCTCCTTCCATGTAGTTACCTATGACCTTTGGTTCGCCGTTGGCATAATTCTCAACATATTTTCCGTTGAGTACACCGGCGACATAATTGCTCACCTTTTTGATTTTACCTGAAGGCAAAAACTCCTTCCATTCACTCTCGTTTTGTCCCTTAAGATAACGACCTTTCATTCGAAGCGCGCTTCCGGCATAGTATTCCTCAAACTCACCATGTCCCAATCCATTGAGATAATTGGTAGATTTTCTGATCTTTCCGTTCTCAAATTTCTCAACATATAGTCCACTTCCATTTATGACAACTCGCTTACCCGGCTCTGAAAAAACTGTCCACAAGAGCTGAAGAGAATCTTTGAATTCCTCCACTCGCAACGTATCGCCGGTCGGAAAGAAATAATTCCACATTCCCACTTTATTTCCCTTTTTATAAAAACCCTCTTCCACCTTCTTTCCTTCAAGAGTGAAGGTTCGTTGGATGCTGTCTTGCCTGCCGCTGAGAAAATATCCTTCTACCATCAATTGACCATTGGTATGAAAACGCTTAACGCTTCCGTTCATTTTTCCGCGTACATAATTCGATTCTTCCTGCAGCTTACCATCTTCGTAATAATACTTCCATATGCCATCCTCAAACCCTGCCGCATAATTGCCTTCACTGCGTGTGTTGCCATTGGGATATGTGTCTTTGAATTCCTGAACCTGTGCAATCAGGGAATTGCATATGAGTATGAAGAGAAGAATGATGTGAGTCTTTGCGGCTGCGTATGTCATAGGACGAAATTATTGTGCTTGGATTTCACTCGATGAAAAACTCAAAACGATTATCAACAACTTTTCGTGTGCCGCAGAAATAATCAGAATCAAGTTCGAGGAATTGTCCTAAAATCAAACAGAAGTGTTTCTCCTTATTCGTTTAAGATTATAAGTTCTCAAATTATAAATAATTGCGGGTATTGCAAAAACTGTTGCCCCTAAAATTGCTAGGGTAGCGTAACGCATGGTATTTGTGGTTCCAGCATCTATAATGATCAGCAATAAAATCTGAATAGAGGCGATGACGGTGATAACAGTAATACTCAATATAAAACTATTCATGGTAGCGATGCCCTTCAACCAGAATCCCGTGCCCACCACTTCATCACTTCCATTCAAATGATTCAATTCGAAATCATCCAATAAATCAGTTGGCAAGAATTCATCGAATAAAAGCATAGTTGAGGTCATCCGTGTATAAATGATCTGTAGTATGGGAGGTATAAATGCTACAACCAAAATAAAATCCAATTGCTCAACCATTCTTGGTTGCAGCAGCAGCAGTCCCATTCCAAGAATGGCCAGACCCGCGCAGATATAGGAGCTTAGTGCAAGCGAACGCATGCGTTCAAATTATTACCTTCGTCCAAAGAAAAGAAATTATAACGATGAAAAACTTAGCCGCGTCCATTCTTTTCCTGATCATTTTTTCAGCATCAGGAATTTTGACTGCTCAAATGACCATTGAAGTGAATTCAGTTCCTCAACTCACACCCTTGCTCGATCAGATATATATCGCCGGAAGCTTTAATAATTGGACTCCAGCTGACGCGGCATTCATGTTGACGCAAACCGACGGAAACTGGAACGTGGTCATCAACGGAACAGAAAATGAAACAGTGGAATTCAAATTCATGCGTGACGGTGGTTGGTCAATGGTAGAGGGAAACTCCAGCGGAGCGTTCATACCCAACAGAAGTATTGTTTTTCACAACGGCACCACGCAAACTCTTTCGATTGAAGGCTGGGAAGATCTTGCAGGAACTCACACAGTCACCAATCGCGTAAGGATTCTCGACACAGATTTTGCCATGCCGCAACTTAACAGAGCACGCAGAATCTGGGTGAGTTTGCCGCTCAATTATGAGTCATCCGGCGCTCATTATCCGGTGATATACATGCACGATGGCCAAAATCTATTTGACACCGCGACTTCATTCAGCGGTGAATGGAATGTTGATGAGACGATGATAGGAAATGCCGCTCCACCCTGTTTGAATGTGATCGTCGTTGGAGTTGACAACGGTTCTGAAAATCGAATCGACGAATATTCTCCATGGTTGAATGCTGAGTATAATGACGGGGGTGAGGGTGATCAGTATGCGGATTTTATCACGCAAACCCTCAAGCCATTCATAGATAATTATTTCAGAACGATACCTGACAGAGAGCATACCGCAACTGCTGGAAGTTCGCTCGGTGCACTTATAGCGATGTATCTGATCAGTCGGAATAACGACGTGTTTTCAAGAGCTGGAATATTCTCTCCCGCCTTTTGGTTTAATCCTGAAATTTATGATTATGTCACAAGTCATGTCATGAATTCGAACACCCGTATATATTTCGTTTGTGGAGATGCGGAAAGTACTGGAATGATCCCTGGCATGGAGCAAATGGAGAATATCGTTGCCGCGCAGCAAATTCCCGCTTCAAATATTCAATACATCATAACGCCGGGAGGACAACACAACGAATACTATTGGTCGCAGCAATTTCCTCCGGTCATCATTTCTTTGTTTCCATGCCTGGTTTCGGTGAGAGATATCAGAATGGTTCCGATCATCAAGATTTATCCAAATCCCGCGCATGAATTCATCAATATTGAGTTAGTGAATGGTGAACTTCAACGCATAGAAATACTCGACTCACAGGGAAGAATCATTCGTGATGAAACGATGAACAACAAGCGTAAGATAAATGTCGGCGATCTTCTTCCGGGATCACATCACCTGCGGTACTATTACAAAATCACAGGGAGTGACACATGCATTCAAAGTGACACCATCACATTCATCATACGATAAAAAAATGATTTCAGACAAAGCACCAAAACCAGTAGGAGCATATCCTCATGCAAGACGTGTCGGTAACTTATTGTTTCTCTCAGGCGTAGGGCCAAGGATTGCGGGAAGTGACGCTACCGATAGCGGCGTCTCCGGGTTGAAGCTTGATAAAAGCGGCAACTTTCTAGAATTTGACTTCGAAGCACAATGCAGAAATGTATTCGACAATGTGAAGGTCATTCTGGAGTCCAGCGGCAGCAAGTGGGAGAATCTCGTAGATGTCACCGTTTTTCTCGTTGACATGAAGCGCGATTTTCAAACATACAACAGGCTGTATGCGGAATATTTCACTGATGCACAACCGTGCAGAACAACCGTGGAGATCAACGCGCTACCCACGCCGATAGCGATCGAACTCAAGTGCATAGCCACCATAGATTGAAGAGCGCATTTTTCTTTTGAAAAGCATACCCAAGACTGCTTCCTAATAAAGGGCACCTCTAAAGAAACGGGCGCGTCAAATATGCGAACCATAACATCGTTTGTTGCCTACTGCGTCTGAAAAAAGCTTCACACGAATTTATGGCCCATCATTTGAATTCAGAGACAACAACATGAAAAAACACATCACGATACTTTCCGTTTTATTGCTTGCTGCTGCGGTCGTTTCAGCGCAAACAAAACCACCGAAGGCAAAAGTCGAGAATCTGCCGCAAATGGGCCTTAGGCAAGCAAACAACACGGCCTTTCAGGTTGGTGAAAATGTTGAATACCTCATTCACTACGGAATGCTCAACGCAGGCTCAGCCAAATTGTCCGTTGAAGAAAGTGAATTTAAATTTGGCGGTCGTGAAGCTTTTCACATCGTGGGAACGGGTATTAGTCTTGGTACTTTCGATTGGTTCTTCAAAGTACGTGACCATTTCGAAACGTATATTGATAAACAGGGTATTTTCCCGTATCGATTCATCAGAAATTGTGATGAGGGTGGTTACAAGATCAATCAGGATTATACCTTTCATCCGGAGCGCAGAGCGTACAAGGACCACAAGGGCGATGGCTATATCACACCCGATTTCGTTCAGGATATGTTGAGTTCATACTACTATGCACGAACGATTGATTATTCAAATGCAAAGAAAGGAGACGTATTCACCATCATGACCTTGGTAGACGACGAGATCTATCCGTTAAAAATGAAGTACATCGGTAAAGAGACTATTAAGGTCGATGCGGGTAAATATCACTGTTTGAAATTCGCTCCTGTTGTACAGAAAGGTCGTGTGTTCAAAAAAGAAGAAGACCTGAGCGTATGGATTACTGATGATGCTAACCACTTACCCATTCTGGTAAAAGCGAAGATCATGGTAGGTTCCATCAAGATGGAATTGCAGTCCTACAGCGGATTAATGAATCCTATCGCTCAAGCGAATTGATATTGATCTCATGAAAGAAAACGACCCCGCTGAGTTCACTCTTGCGGGGTTTTCCTTTGGTGCAAATGATGGTGGGCGGATTAAATTCGCTCGCACAAACATTCACAGATGTCCTATCAAATCGACTCATACAATTTTTCTGGCAAGCGCACATTGATACGTGTTGACTTCAATGTACCGCAAGACGACCAATACAATATTTCGGATGACACGCGCATCAGAGCAGCGTTACCCACCATCAGGAAAGTAATGAAGGATGGCGGCAAGGCCATTTTGATATCCCATTTTGGAAGGCCCAAGAGCGGACCGAAATCGAAATACTCGCTCAAGCATCTCGTAGCACACGTCTCCCAACTTCTGGAAACGGATGTCAAATTCGCCCTCGATTGTATTGGTGAAGAGGCGAGAAATGTTGTTGATTCTCTCAAGAATGGTGAAGTCGCCATGCTTGAAAATTTGCGCTTCCACAAAGAAGAAGAGTCCGGCGATGAATTCTTTGCTGGACAACTGGCAGAGAACGGTGATGTATATGTCAATGAGGCATTTGGAACAGCGCATCGTGCACATGCCAGCACGGCAATCATTGCGCGCTTTTTTCCAACGGATAAATTATTTGGATATCTGATGGAGGACGAAGTACGCAGCATAGACCGTGTATTGAATTCCAAAGAAAAACCGGTTACTGCCATCATCGGTGGGAGTAAGGTCTCCAGCAAGATTTCGATTCTTGAAAATTTATTGAACCGTGTGGATCACATTGTGATTGGCGGGGGAATGGCTTATACTTTTTTCAAAGCACTCGGTGGTTCCGTGGGAAATTCGCTCGTGGAGAATGATAAAATCGACATGGCAAAAGATCTACTTGAAAAAGCAAAAATCAAAGGCGTAAAAATTCATCTTCCAGCTGACTCTGTAATTGGCGATCAATTTTCAAATGACGCGTCTGTGCAAACATGTGCCAGCAATAACATTCCTAACGGCTGGATGGGATTGGACATTGGAAAGAACTCCGCCATGGCTTTTCGTGAAGTAATTCTTTCATCCAAAACCATTTTGTGGAATGGTCCAATGGGGGTGTTTGAAATGGAAAAATTTTCTCAAGGAACCATTTTAATCGCAAACGCACTTGTGGATGCAACAAACAATGGTGCCTTCACCCTTGTCGGCGGCGGGGATAGTGTAGCAGCCATCAATCAATTCAAACTCGCAGATAAGGTAAGCTACGTCAGCACCGGTGGTGGCGCCATGTTGGAAGCGCTTGAGGGAATCGACCTACCTGGAATTGCCGCGATCAAGTCATAGGAGAATTGTCAACGTTTACATCAATTCGCTGATGCGAATGCATCAATACGATGCAATAAGGCTTGCTTTTCACTGTCGTTAAGAAAACTCGCATCCACGGCATTCTTCGAGAGCGTGATCACTTCCTCTTTAGTGAGATCGAGCGCCTCATTCAATGCAAGCAAGTTCTCATTCATATATCCGCCGAAGTATGCGGGATCATCAGAGTTGACAGTCACTTTCAGACCCCTGCTCATCATTTTTCGCAACGGATATTTCTTCATGTCGTCGATCACTTTCAACTCGAGATTTGAAAGTGGGCAAAGCGTGAGAGGCATGGCAATAAGAGATAGTTTGTCCATGAGTCCATCATCATCAAGACAACGATTGCCGTGATCGATGCGTGATACTTTCAACAGATCCAATGCCTGATGAATGTATGCTGAAGGTCCTTCTTCGCCGGCGTGGGCCACAGTTAGAAAACCCTCTTCACGTGATTTCGCAAACACGCGCTCGAATTTAGACGGAGGGTTTCCGACTTCGGAAGAATCCAATCCAACTGCAGTGATCCATTTCTTAAATGGCAGTGATTGTTGCAATGTGTTGAATGCCGATTCCTCTGAAAGATGCCGCAGATAAGACATGATCAATTTATAGGTGATCCCGAAATCCCGCTGACCAGCTTCCAGCGCACTATGCACACCGGTGATGACGGTCTCGAAGGAAACACCTCGATCAGTGTGGGTTTGAGGATCAAAAAATATTTCGGTATGAACGACACCTTGTGAGTGAATTTTCTTAAGGTAAGCATAAGTCAGATCGTAGAAGTCTTGTTCTTTTAATAAGACGCCAGCACCTGCGTAGTAAATATCAAGAAACTCCTGAAGATTGTTGAATTTGTACGCTGTTTTTACTTCGTCCACATTTGCGTATGGAATGCTCACGTTGTTACGTCTTGCTATTTCAAACATCAACTCAGGTTCAAACGAACCTTCTATGTGAAGATGCAATTCAACTTTTGGAATTCCTTTTATAAAATCAGAAATACGTGTCATATAAATTTTATATCAGTTGTGATAATTAATTCTAGTCCACTCTATTTGCATTACCTCTACAACTTTTCCTCAGATACAGGCACCGATGATTCAGTCAGACTCATCAATACTTTTTCCGGTGTCATTGGCGCATCAAATTTCAATGTGCAATTTGGGTTGAAAGCATGTATCGCATTTTGCAATGCGAAGAAAGCCCCAATGCCGTACATCAAGGGTGGTTCTCCTACAGCTTTGGATTTAAGAATAGCGAGGTCGTGACCTTCAGTTTCAAGAGGCGAAATATCAATATGTTTTGGTACGGAATAAATATCTGGAATCTTGTAAGTAGAGAGTGCGTTAGACAGAAGTTTCCCATTCTCAGCAAAGACGATTTCTTCCATCGTCATCCAGCCTATTCCTTGCACTAGTCCACCTTCGATCTGACCGCGGTCGACATTCGTATTCATGCTTTGCCCATAATCGTGAACAACATTCACGTCGTCTACTTCATATCGTCCACGGAGACAATCAACAGTGACAGAAGTAATAGCGGTGCCATATACATGATATGCAAACGGATGTCCCTTCTCTTTTGATTTATCGAAGTGAATCATGGGCGTTGCATAGTGGCCATTCTCTGTCAAAGCAATGCGATCAAAGAATGCCGCCTCCACCAATTTGTTCCAGGTCCATTCTGATTTTACTCCACTTCTGTATAACCATTCATCCTTCACACTCAAATCATCTACTGTGGCATTGAGATGTTTCGATGCACAATTGAACAATCGCTCCCGTAGGTTATTGCAAGCAATCTGAACGGCTTTACCATTGAGGTCTGCAGTTGCACTCGCTGCCGACGGAGAGGTATTCGCAACGCGAGTTGTATTCGTTGTTTCAATTTTTATTCTGTCCGCATTCACGCCCAAAATGTGCGTGGCAACCTGCACCATTTTCGTGTTCACTCCTTGCCCCATCTCCACGGCACCCGTGCTGATACCGATGCTACCGTCCTGATAAATATGTACTAGTGCACGCGCATGATTCATTCGTGTATTCGTGAATGAAATTCCAAAACAGATCGGCATAAATGACAATCCCTTGCGCAGGTATTTATGCTTTGCATTGAACGCTTCAATTTCGCTTTCTAATTCATCAATTTTATAAATGCGTTTGGCATCGTGCCACGCCTTACCTGCCTGAACTTTATCAGCAACCTGTCCATATGGAAATTCATTACCATCAGTCAAAAGATTTTTCTCTTGAATTTCGCGCGTCGGTAGGTTGAGTTTCTTTGCTGCATGTGCGATGGCAGACTCGATCACAAACATTCCCTGCGGTCCACCGAATCCGCGGAATGCAGTATTCGGCGGAAGGTTCGTCTTGCAACTAAAAGCAGTAGCGCGCACATTGGGAATGAAGTAGCTGTTGGTCGCATGAAACAAAGTGCGTTCCATCACTGCGGGTGACAAGTCAGCTGCTGCACCGGCATTTTGATAGAATGTAACCTCGTAGGCTATGATCTTCAAATCAGCAGACAAACCGATTTTATAATCGCTGCTATAGGGATGTCGCTTTCCGGTCATTCGCATATCATCCATTCGGTGCAATGACATTTTCACGGGCTTGTTGAGAAGCTTTGCGGCGAGCGCACACATGACAGCCCAAGGCGTTGCCTGATCTTCTTTCCCACCAAAACCACCACCAAGCCTTTGCACGTCCACTTCAATCTTATGCATCGGAACACCGAGTACTTCAGCAGCTGTGCGTTGAACAGCAGTAGGTCCTTGTGTTGAAGAATATAATTTGATGTGCCTGTTTTCCATTGGCACTGCATAGGCACCTTGCGTTTCAATGTACAAATGTTCCTGACCATTTGAATCTGCGCGACCTTCAAAAATGTGCATACAATTTTCCCATACAACTGTAGGATCGCCAATAGCAAAAGTTCTTGGTGGAATAATCAATTTGCCTTGACGATGAGCTTCCCTTGGATCAACAATTACAGGCAACTGCTGATACTCAATTTGAATATACTTTCTAGCTTTCAATGCGACCTTTTCGGATGTAGCCACGATAATCGCGATGGGCATTCCACAGAAGTGTACTTCATCAATAGCCAGTAGAGGCTCATCTTTAATGATACCTCCAATCTGATTTTCGCCGGGAATATCCTTGTGAGTAATTATGGACACAATGCCATCAAGAGCCAATGCTTTCGAATAGTCAACGCTTTTAATTTTGGCGTGAGCAACAGTTGCATCGAATACCTGGGCATACAGCGTTCCCTTTATTTCAGGTATGTCGTCGAGGTAGATGGACTCTCCACGAACGTGTGAGCATGAATCAATGTTCTTCATATCGATGCCTCCTTCATAAATATTTCAGGAAACATCTCAATGAAGTGAGCGAAGAACAATCTATTCAATAAGGTTCTCTTGTATTCAGCTGTTCCGCGTACATCACTGATCGGAGAAATTTCGTGTTGCATTATTTCTTGTGCCGATTCAATGGACTCCATGCTCAATTCCCTTCCTACTAAAAATTCGCAGGTACGTGCAAGATAGATCGGCGTGGGTCCAACACCTCCTGCGGATGCGTGCAAATTGAGAATCACTCCATCCTTCACCTTTATCGAGCATGCGCTATTCACACTTGCGATATCGAGATAAGTGCGCTTGCTTACCTTTTCGAAATTGAATCGTGTTTGTGCATCGGGTAG
>JAYTMF010000004.1:0-12741 GCA_043728755.1 Flavobacteriales bacterium | reverse complement strand
TAGCATTAAATTAAAAATTATTCTAGCTCGTTGCATTGCAGAAAATCCGAAATTAGTTCTTTTAGAAGACAACCTTGGTGAATTGGAGATTGGTTTACGTAATAAAATTACGGAATATTTTTTTGATAAAAAAAGAGAATGGACTGTTTTCATTACAACTAATAACCCTGATTATTTAAAAATGTTGGATAGGGTCATTGTTCTTGAAAACGGGAAAATAATAGCGGATGGCACTTATTATGAATTATTTGAAAGGGAAAAAGAATTGGGCAGAAAATTATTTTATGATAAAGAAGATGAGAATTAATCAGACCGAGACAGATGGCGAAGAAATATTTAAAAAATATCACTCGTTCTCATTTTTAAGAGATTTCAGAGCAAGGATAATACTCACACGGATACTTGTTGGGGCATTTGTTTTTTTTCTAATTATCATGTTTCTCCCCTGGACTCAAAATATACAATGCAGAGGAAATGTGAATGCCTTAAATCCTTCTCACCGTCCACAAACCATACAGTCGGTTATTGGCGGACGAATTGAAAAATGGTATGTCAATGAAGGGGATTTTGTAAAAAAGGGGGATACCATACTTTATTTATCCGAGTTAAAGAGTGAATACATGGACCCCGACATTGTTCCCAGAGCAGCTAAGCAAATAATGGCAAAGGAGCAGTCAGTTTCTTCCTACATGGAAAAGGTAAAAGCGTTCGATGCCCAAATTGATGCCTTATTCAAAACACAACAACTTAAAATTGAACAAACCGAAAACTATGTTAAACAAACTAATTTAAAAATAGAATCGGATAGTATTAATTTAAAAGCCGCAGAAACCGAGTATTCAATTGCCAAAGTCCAATTTGCTAGAATGGAACAATTATATATAGAAGGCTTGAAATCACTTACAGATTTTGAACAACGAAAGCTAAAATTGCAAGACGCATTGGCAAAAATAGTTAGTGCGGAAAACAAATTATTAATAAGTCGAAATGAATACTTAAACGCAGTAATAGAACGAACGTCCATACAAAATCAATATAGCGAAAAACTTGCAAAAGCTGAATCAGACAAGTATGCATCACTTTCAGATATGTATCATGCCGAAGGAGATGTAGCTAAGATGCAAACACAATTAATGAATTATTCGGTACGAACAGGAATGTATTATATCACAGCTCCGCAAGATTGTTATATTACAAGAGCAATAAGAACAGGTATTGGTGAAACGGTAAAAGAAGGCGAAGATTTAATAAGTATTATGCCATCTAATTATGAATTGGCCGTTGAATTATACGTCGAGCCACTCAACATTCCTCTCATAGAAAAGGGACAGCATGTCCGACTGATTTTTGACGGCTGGCCCAACATTGTTTTTTCCGGATGGCCTAATTCCTCTTATGGAACTTACGGAGGAAAAGTAGTTGCTGTTGACAATTTTGTTAGCGTCAATGGCAAATACAGGATATTGGTAACCGCTGATGAGAATGATTATTCGTGGCCCAAAGAGCTTCGTCCGAGTGCCGGAGCATTTGGTATGGCGTTGTTAAAAGATGTACCAATTTGGTATGAAATTTGGCGACAAATAAGTGGATTTCCGCCCGACTATTACAAAGGAAAAGTGCAAAAACAAGAAAAGAAAGAGAAAGGATGAGGTTGCGATTTATCATACTAACAATGCTTTTGTCTTCATCCCAATTGTCTTATGGACAAGACAGCACAAAAATATTTTCACAAGAAAATTTATTTTGGTATTTAATAAACTTTCATCCGATTAGCAAACAGGCATCAATACAAATTAAAAAGGGAGAGTATGAAGTTAGAAAAACCAAAGGACTATTAGATCCGTCATTATTCTCAAATTTAGACCAAAAGCAATTAAATCAACAAGAATACTACAATCTATTTTCGGGAGGATTGCGCGTACCTACTTGGTATGCTGTTGATTTTAAGGCTGGCTACGAACAAAATCAGGGAGTAAATATTAACCCTGAAAATAGAACCTCAGCCAATGGCTTAATTTATGCTGGAGTTTCCGTACCAATCGGACAAGGACTTTTTATTGATAAGCGCAGAGCCTCCATCAAACATGCCGAATTATATGCGAAGTCAACCTTTCTAGAACAGGAGTTGATGCTGAATACACTTTTTTATGACGCTACGATAAGCTACATAGAGTGGGTAAATCATTTTAACCAAATGCAATTGTATCAAAACGCCTTGGCTTTGGCAAATGAGCGATTTGTGGGAGTTAAGCAAAGCTTTGTTGGAGGTGATTTACCTGCGATTGATACATTGGAAGCATTTATTCAGGTTCAAGTGCGAGCAGTAAACTTAAATCAGGAAAAATTATATTACCAAAATGCAACTTTAGAATTATCTAATTACTTGTGGTTTGAAAATAATACCCCTCTTGAAATTACAGATATATTAACTCCACCGCCAATCGATAAGCTATCTCCTCATCAAGCAATGCCAAATGATACACTAAAATCCATTTTGAATGATTTAAAATTAAATCATCCGCAATTGCTTTGGTATGACTTAAAGTTGCAGCAATTAGATGTAGAAAGACGATGGAATGCAGAGCAATTAAAGCCAACTTTAAATTTAAAATACAACATGCTGAATGATCCAATTGGAGGCGAGAATTTTAGTGGTTTTTCGACAAACAATTACACATTGGGAATTGATTTTATCATGCCACTATTTTTACGGGAAAGTAGAGGACGATTGAATATCACAAAATTAAATATTCAAGAAACCGAACTAGAGGTGAATATAAAATGGCTGGAATTATCAAATAAAATAAAAAGCTATCACAACGAGATTATCGCATTAGAACAGCAAATTCTACTATTCAATATAGTTGTTTTAAACTATTTTAACTTACTAGAAGCAGAAAAGCAAAAATTTCTAATGGGCGAAGGCTCTATGTTTCTTACAAATAGCCGGGAAACTGCATATGTTCAATCGGCTTTAAAGTTAATTGAACTAAATGTTAAATACCAATCGGCAGTAGCTGAATTCAAATTGGCAAGTGCAACATGGCGTTAAGGACTCTTCTAAAAACCTCTTTCCTGAATCGACCAAATATGAATTTTGCTGTCTTTTCAGGATTTGTTTCGATACTTTTTTTTCGAATATCTCGTCAAATCTCAGTTCCATAGCTCAGGCTATTCATCTTCGATTTTCCTCATCTTCGACGAAATGACCTATCGCGATTCATAAAGCGGGTTTTAGAAGTGCCCTTCAGCCAACGTATTCCTGCAAAAGAAAAATTTCGCACAAAAGCATTTTGCTAATAGCGGTCATTCTAAGGAAGAAACAGCAACCATCATTTTGACAATCTGAAATCTGACAAAAAATAGCAAATAAAATCCTTGCCAAAATCAAACAAAAGCAACAGTTCACGCAGACATTTATACAACTTACAAAGGGTTTGACAAAAAACTTTCCACGTATAATCCAATTGAAAACTGATTCGTCATTGAAACACTTTTTAGTGCGGGTATTGGACAAGCTGGTACAACAAATAATTACTGCTTGAAAAAAAAATAAAACCTGAATGGCTGCGAGAATATCACACTTTATTTAAAGTTTTGAACGCTATTTACGACTCATCCCTGACGTGGTGGTGCATGAGATGCGGTGTCTATCAATAATACTGATTGGACAAGTGTAATCGTCCAATCTTTGCTTCGACAGATTGAACTAAACACTTGTATCGATCTGCATATACCATTTTTTATTCACACGTAAAGGACGAAGTATGATTACACTCATAACCATATCTGATGTGTATCAACTGAAAATCGTGCGGAAAGGTGTTTCTTGTATCGAATTAAAAAATGAATAAATGAAAAAGCAAACAGGAATTTGGATCGACACTGAAAAGGCAATTTTGGTCACGCTGTCAGAAGGACAAGAGAATGTGATTGAAATGGATTCAGCTATTGACAGCGGCGTACATCACGCTCGTGAAGGAGATAAAGGTACTTTTATGGGAACAAGACACCTCAATCACGAAAGAACATTTGATGAGCGAAAAAATAATCAGATCGATAAATTCATCAAAGAGGTTTCATTACAGATTAAAAACTCTGATGAACTTTACATCTTCGGACCTGCAGAAATGAAATTGAGATTGAAGCAAAATGTGGAAAGCGATTCAGTTCTGTCTTCAAAACTGAGAGCTGTAGAAACAACTGACAGCATGACCATGAATCAGGTAACTGCAAAGGTGCGAGACTTTTTTAAGGAATAGATTTTCCAGAATGTAAGCAAGTAATACCAATGTGATTTATAAAACTGGCCAATGTTTGAGAAATCATACAGGGTAAATGCCGATGGATACAAGTGTTTAGTCCAATCTGGCGAAGCAAAGCTTGGACTAAACACTTGTCCAATCGGTATAATACATTTTGGCGGTATCAACCCTGCCGACATGTGCAAAATAATCGGGAGATATGCAGATTGTAAGAAACGAAAATGGTACACCGGAAAAATTGAGTCACATATTCAGTGAGAAATAATCAGAAATAAAAAAGCCGCGTCTTTCAATGCGGCTTTTTATTTTGAGGAACTTTAAAGATTCATCACCCAAGGATAGATGACAAGTTCGATGAAGTAAATGCTTATTTCGCGGTAGAATCAACCATGATCAATTCCACATCGAAGATCAAAGTAGCGAAGGGCTTGATTTTGCCCTGACCACGTGCACCGTAAGCCAATTCCTGAGGAATGTAAAACTGATATTTCCCGCCCTGACTCATCAATTGCAGACCTTCCGTCCAACCCGGGATGACCTGATTGAGACCAAATGTGGCCGGTTCGCCGCGATCTACGGAACTATCGAATACTGTACCGTCGGTCATTGTACCGTGGTAGTGAACCGTAACCTGGTCGGTTGCTTTTGGCTTTGGACCTGTTCCCTCTGTGATCACTTTATATTGCAATCCGCTCGCCGTTGTTTGCACGCCCGGCTTTGATTTATTGGCTTCAAGGAAAACAACGCCATCGTTCTTGTCCAGTTCAGACTTTGCTTCTTGCTTCGCCATCATTACCGACTGAATGTAAGCTTCGGCATCTTTAAGCTCAATCGCCGGAACGCTGTCCATCTGATCCTTCATACCCTTAACGAGTATTTCGTAATTGATGTCTTTGAGATCACCTTGCGCAAAGCTCTCTCCGAGACTAAGGCCGATGGTGTAGCTGAGGCTGTCTTTACTGTTGGTAAGTTTAACGGTGCTGACATTGTTTTGCTCGCAACTGCTGAGGAGTAAACCAGCAGCAAAAACACTGAGAATTAATTTTTTCATGAAATGTTTGGAATGTGATATTGAAATTTACGGGCGCGAAAGTAGAAGGTCGAAACACAATTTGTTTCTAAAACAAGAAAAAACTTCTAAGATACTTTTGCGCAGCGTATAAGAAGCATTACATTTGCACCCCTCAAATAATGAAAATGAGTAAGCTCATTGATTATTGAAGGATCACATAAAAATCACTTACATAAGTATTAGCATGTACCTCGACACAACAAAAAAACAAGAAATTTTCAAGAAGCACGGCAAGTCTGAGAAGGACACCGGCTCATCAGAAGGTCAGATCGCGTTATTCACATTCCGCATCAGCCATCTCACAGAACACCTTAAAGTAAACAGGAAAGACTTCGGAACTCAACGCAGTTTGATCCGTCTTGTTGGTAAGCGCAGAGCTTTGCTTGATTATCTGCAGAAGACAGAAATCAATCGTTACAGAGCTATCATCAAAGAACTTGATCTCCGCAAATAACACATTGTCCCAAAGGGACACGGCAGAAGGGCAATTGAACACAATTGCCTTTTTGTGTTTTACATAACCCTCGATTTATCCGCAAAAAAAGATATGAATTACGAATTAGTTACAAAGATCATCGACCACGGTGATGGACGTCCAATCACGATTGAGACGGGCAAACTTGCCAAGCAGGCTCACGGCTCTGTGGTGGTAAGACAAGGAGATACCATGTTGCTCGCTGCCGTTGTGGCCAGCGCTGATGCAAAGGAAGGTGTCGATTTCCTGCCGCTTACTGTTGAATACCGCGAGAAATACGCTGCTTCGGGTCGTTTTCCCGGTGGATTCTTCAAGCGTGAGGCACGTCCCTACGATGACGAAATCCTTGTAGCACGATTGATCGACCGTGCACTTCGCCCAATGTTTCCCGATGATTATCACGCTGAGGTACAGGTCGTCGTAAACCTCATTTCTGCGGACAACGAAAATATGTCGGATAGCTTAGCCGGATTGGCGGCTTCGGCGGCTCTCGCAGTTTCTAATATTCCTTTCAATGGACCTATCACTGAAGTGCGCGTAGCACGTGTGGATGGTCAGCTTGTGATCAATCCAACCTGGTCTCAACTTGAGCGCTCTGATATGGAAGTGATGGTTGCAGGAAGTGATGACAGCATCATTATGGTGGAAGGCGAGATGAAAGAGGTTACAGAAGCTGAAATGATCGCTGCGCTCGAAGTAGCTCATGCAGCTATCAAAGTGCAGTGCAGAGCACAAGCTGAATTGGCTTCTAAAGTGGCCAAGTCACTTACCAAGCGAACGTATGATCACGAACCAAAGGATCTGGATCTGAAGAAGTTGGTATGGGATGAGTGCTACCAGAAATATTACGATACCGCTAAACTGGCCTCTGAAAAAAATGAGCGCTCTGAGGCATTTCATGCCATTCAAGATGAATTCTGCAAAAGATACACGGACGAAGAAAAGTCGGCACAGAAATTTTTGCTGAATAAATATCACCACGATTGTTTGAAGGACGCTATGCGCAACATGATCCTACTTGAAGGATTGCGTTTAGATGGGCGCAGCACTTCTGAGATTCGACCAATCTGGAGCGAGGTAGATTATCTGCCTTCCACACATGGTTCAGCAATCTTCACACGTGGAGAGACGCAATCACTTACAACATTGACACTTGGAACGAAACTCGATGAGCAAACCATCGACAGCGTTGTTCGTCCAAGAGAAGATAGATTCTTACTTCATTACAATTTCCCGCCGTACAGCACAGGAGAGGCTCGTCCTATCCGCGCAACAAGCCGACGTGAGATCGGTCACGGAAACCTTGCGCTCCGTGCATTGAAGCCTGTGCTTCCAACACGTGAGGAATGTCCATATACCATTCGTATCGTGTCTGATATTCTTGAATCCAACGGTTCGTCTTCTATGGCGACAGTTTGTGCCGGAACATTGGCCCTGATGGATGGTGGTGTTCCTATCACTGCGCCTGTATCAGGTATTGCCATGGGAATGATCACCAACGAAGACAATTCTAAGTATCAGATCCTTTCCGACATTCTCGGAGATGAAGATCATTTGGGAGATATGGACTTCAAAGTGACCGGAACAGCGAAGGGTATCACTGCTTGTCAGATGGATATCAAGATCAAAGGTCTGAGCATGGAGATGGTGAAGAATGCATTGGATCAGGCGCGAGAAGGACGACTACACATTCTTGGCGAAATCGTTAAAACGATGGATAAGCCCCGTGCAGATTACAAACCACATGCACCACGCATTGTGAGTCTCGAAATACCAAATGACACCATTGGCGCAGTTATCGGGCCCGGCGGTAAGATCATTCAGGAGATTCAGAAGTCGACGAATACAGTCATCACCATTACTGAAGTGGATAACAAAGGAATCGTGGAGATATCATCGGCGAACAAAGACAATCTCGACGCTGCATTGAGAAGAGTGAAGGATATCGTTTTCCCTCCGGAGATCATTGTTGGCGATATTTATGACGGTGTTGTAAAGAACATTCAAGCTTTTGGAGCGTTCGTAGAGATATTGCCGAAACAAGATGCATTGTTACACGTATCTGAAATAGACTGGAATCGTGTAGAAAATGTGAGAGATTTCTTGAAAGAAGGGGATCGCATCTAGGTGCAGGTCATAGGAAAAGACCCTAAGAATGGAAAGTACAAGCTTTCCCGTAAAGTGTTAATACCAAAACCGGAAACTGCATCTAACTAATTGATAAGTTGAACTGATTTTCAGTTTAGGATTTCATGAGAAATTCTTAAATTGGCAATCACTAAATCCAAACATAGAAATGAGGCAATTAAAAATTACCAAGCAGGTCACCAACCGCGAAACAGCGTCGTTGGATAAGTACCTTCAGGAAATCGGCCGAGTTGATCTCATCACGGCAGAGGAAGAGGTGGAGTTGGCGAAGCGTATCAAAGCCGGTGATCAGAGTGCCCTCGAGAAATTGACCAAGGCGAATCTTCGTTTCGTGGTATCTGTTTCCAAGCAGTACCAGAATCAGGGTCTCAGCCTTCCTGATTTGATCAATGAGGGAAACCTTGGATTGATCAAAGCCGCTCAGAGATTTGACGAAACACGTGGTTTTAAGTTCATTTCGTATGCGGTATGGTGGATTCGTCAATCGATCCTTCAGGCATTGGCTGAGCAATCAAGGATTGTTCGTCTGCCATTGAACAAGATCGGGTCGATCAACAAAATCAATAAAGCTTTTGCAAAGCTGGAACAGGAATTTGAGCGTCCGCCGACACCGGGGGAATTGGCTGAAGTTCTTGAGATGACATTGGACGAGGTAAAGCAATCAATGAGAAATAGTGGTCGCCACGTTTCGATGGATGCGCCTTTGAAAGATGGCGACGACAGCAGCAGCACGATGTACGATGTACTTCAGACGAATGACACACCATCACCGGATACGGATCTGTTGCATGAGTCACTCAGAAAAGAGATCGAGCGTTCACTGCGCACCTTGACAAGCCGCGAGGCTGATGTAGTGAGACTGTATTTTGGATTGAACGGAGAGCATCCGCTCACTTTGGAAGAAATCGGTGAACGATTTGACCTGACACGCGAGCGCGTTCGTCAGATCAAGGAAAAAGCGATTCGTCGCCTGAAACACACAAGTAGAAGCAAGATTTTGAAATCATACTTGGGATAACATTAATAACACCCAGCGCACAACGTTCATTTTGTGTTATGGATTTAAACACGGAAAGGCTGTCTCGAAAGGACAGCCTTTTTCTTAGTGGTTCGTTATTGGGTTATTAAGTTATTGGGTTACTGGGTTATTGGGTAATTGGTTATTGGATCAGAGCGAAGAAGCTATTGAATTTATCCACAATTTCGTTTGTCGATGCTTCATATCTTACGATATCTGCAATGATGAATTACGCTTAATTAGCACATTATGTTGAGATGGACATTAGACGGAAAAATTCGACCTGTTCAATTCATCGATGCTAAGCGCAAATCACCAATTCATTAAATCAATAAATCAAAAACACACTATGAAAGTCTTTATCAAACACGTAGAAACTTATTCGCGCGGTGAACTTTTGCTGCGCACATTTTTCGGAATTTTCTACATCATCATTCCACACTTGTTCGTGCTGATATTCATAGCTATTGCAGCTATGTTCGTCAATTTCATTGCCTTCTGGATGATACTGTTTACAGGCAATTACCCCAGAGGAATGTGGAATTTCATGATGGGTATGCTCAAGTGGAATTTGCGCTTGAGTGCACGTCTTGGAAATTTAAGTGATGGATATCCTGCGTTTGGCCTCAATGCGACAGATGAAAGCACAAGTATTGAACTTGCATATCCTGAGAAGTCATCACGCGGGAAACTTTTGTTGCGCCTTTTTTTCGGAATATTCTACATCCTGATTCCACACGGTTTCTGTCTCCTTTTTTTGCAGATAGCTTCTGTATTCGTCAAAATCATAGCCTTCTGGATTGTGCTCTTCACCGGGAAATTCCCTGTTGGCATGCATGAATTCAATACAGGCGTCATTCGCTGGGGGCTGAGAGTAAATGCTTATTGGTACAATCTGACGGATACATATCCGCCATTTGCACTTCAAAATATTGAATCACCAGCCGTTGCCATAGACGATAAGATGTGATTCGCCAAAAAATATTTCTGGTCGAGTTTGTTTCAATCGACATGATGAACTCCACAACGAAGCTGTCCCAAAAGGGCGGCTTCTTTTTTGGTTTTTAAGTTATTGGGTTATTGAAGTGAACTCTGCAATAGATTGAATCAGCATTAGGATTGCGTTTGCCTATGGTTAAAAATATGCTTGGTTCCCCCTCAAATAACTCAATAACGAAAAGACTTTGTGCACGCTTTGAATCTCACGCGCCCGCCTTCGCAAAAACCAATACCAATTTTCCAATGCAATAATTCAATAGAGCATCTTTTTTTTGTTGATTTCTAGTGAAATATGGAAATGGCCTTACTATATTCGCGCCCCTGTTTTGAGTAGGAAAAGTTCTACAATCGGACAGGAATGAGACATCAAGGCATAGAGATGTTTTAATAAAACAAAAAGTAAAACCCCTTCTGCTTCCTCGAATGCATTGCTGTAAAAGGCGATAGGCAGAATACAAGTAAAAAGCCAACATGGCAGAATCTAAAAGAGTTAAGGCTGAAGAAGCCGACGAGAAAGACCTTATCGTTAACATCAGCGAAGAGGTTACCCCAATCGATCCAACTGCAAACGTAGTGGTCATTTCAGAAGAGGTAGTTGAAAAACCCGTAGAAGTGGAAGTAGAGGAAGAATCTACAGACGAAGAACTACCGGAAATTTTCAGTACAGCTGATGATCAAATGTTCCTCACCGAAACAGGCGAATTCAACTGGGATGCATACGAATCATCAGGTGGTTACAGTGACGATGAGCGCACTAAAATGGACAAGGTGTATGAAGACACTCTAAGCGTCATTCGCGAAAGAGAAGTTGTTGAAGGCCTTGTTGTTTCCGTAAACAAAAAAGAAGTTGTTGTCAATATCGGCTACAAGTCGGAAGGCGTAATACCTGCCGGTGAATTCCGCTATAATCCGGAATTGAAAGCCGGAGACATTGTTCCGGTTTTTATCGAACAGACGGAAGACCGCAATGGTCAGTTGAATGTTTCTCACAAAACGGCACGCGTATTCAGCGCATGGGGCAATGTGAACCGCGCACTAGATTCAGGAGAAATCATCAAAGGTGAGGTGAAGAGCCGCACAAAAGGTGGTCTCATTGTGGATGTGTTTGGTATCGAGGCTTTCCTTCCGGGATCGCAAATCGATGTTAAGCCTATCCGCGATTACGATCAGTATGTGGGTAAGATCATGGAATTGAAAGTGGTTAAAATCAACAACGAATTCAAAAACGTTGTTGTATCACATAAAGCGCTTATCGAGGCTGAACTTGAAGAGCAGAAGAAGCTTATCATGTCAGGTCTTGAGAAAGGTCAGGTACTCGAGGGTATCGTTAAGAATATCACTACATACGGTGTATTCGTGGACCTTGGTGGTGTCGATGGATTGATTCACATCACCGATCTATCATGGGGTCGTGTAAATCATCCTGAGGAAATGGTACAGCTTGATGCTAAGATCAACGTTGTTATCCTTGACTTTGATGATGACAAGAAGCGTATCGCACTTGGTATGAAGCAACTCACACCTCATCCATGGGATGCTATTGAAGGTCAGCTGGAAGTTGGTCAGAAGGTAAAAGGTAAAGTAGTTGTTCTTGCTGATTACGGTGCATTCGTTGAAGTGGCAGCCGGTGTTGAAGGACTTATTCACGTTTCTGAAATGTCATGGAGCACGCATTTGCGTTCAGCTCAGGACTTCCTGAAAGTGGGTGAAGAAGTGGAGTGTGTAATCCTCAGCGTTGACAAGGAAGAGCGCAAGCTATCTCTTGGCATGAAGCAGTTGACACAAGATCCATGGGAAAACATCGAGACACAATTCCCTGCAAACAGCAAGCACAAAGCGAAAGTTCGTGCATTCACCAACTTCGGTGTATTCTGTGAGCTGGCTGAAGGAATCGATGGTCTGATCCACATCAGCGATCTTTCTTGGAGCAAGAAAATCAAGCATCCTAGCGAATTCTGCCATATCAATGACGAACTTGATGTATTGGTACTCGAGTTGGACAAAGAAAACCGCAGAATCAGTCTTGGTCATAAGCAGGTTGAAGAAAACCCATGGGATGTATTCGAATCTGTATTCGTGGAAGGGTCAAAGCATCAAGGAACGATTGTTCGCAAAGAAGGCAGCCACGCTATCGTAGCGCTTCCATACGGACTTGAAGGTTTTTGTATGAATAAGAACCTGAAGAAAGAAGATGGCTCTACAGCAAAAGTAGAAGAGACATTGGACTTCATCATCCAGGAATTCAACAAGAATCAGCGCAAGATCGTTGTGAGTCACACAGGAACCTGGAAGGAAGAAGAGTCTGGTACTGCTGAAGCTCCAAAGAAGAGCGCACCACGTGGTGGCAAAAAGCCGGGACAAACTTCCGAGGCAGATTCACACGCTGTGAAGCAAGTGAATTCTCAGGTAGAGAAATCCACTCTTGGTGACCTAAGTGTACTTGCAAATCTCAAAGAGAAAATGGAAGGTGGCGATACTCCTGCAGAATCTGCAGAAGGAAGTGCTGAGTAATATTTTTGAATTGATACTAAAAAAGGCCGTCCGTATTGGGCGGCCTTTTATTTTTTGGTGAAAGTCGGTTGGTGATTTGAGCGCGGAAGTGCTCTAATACCGATTGGTGAGAGTGGCATTCAGATGTTCTTCAACGCCACAACTTTGCAAGCTGCTTATCTCAACAATTTCGTGTCAAGTCAATTCAATCCGGCTGACCTCACATACCAACATAGCTATCTGATTTACATATTTTTCCTTCAGCGGTAAAATA
>JAYTMF010000003.1:0-3655 GCA_043728755.1 Flavobacteriales bacterium | reverse complement strand
AATGCTTCAGAAGAATCGAAAAGGTATTTCGCCAATTCTTTTGCAAGTTGCGTTTTACCTACACCTGTTGGTCCGAGGAAAATAAACGAGCCGATCGGGCGATTCGGATCTTTCAATCCGGCACGATTTCTTTTGATAGACTTCACGACTTTCTTGATGGCTTCTTCCTGACCGATCACTTTGCCTTCGAGTTCCTTGTCCATTTTGGCAAGTCGTCCGCTTTCCTTCTCTGCAACACGCGTTACAGGAATACCGGTCATCATCGCCACAACTTCTTCAACATTGTCGATAGTTACCGTAACGCGATGGTTTTTCGTCTCTTCTTCCCAACGCTTTTTAGCTGCTTCCAGTTTTTCTTGCAACTGCTTTTCGCGATCGCGAAGCTTTGCAGCTTCCTCATATTTCTGACTTCGCACCACGCGGTTTTTATCTTCCTTCACATCTTCGATGCTCTTCTCAATATCGATGATCTCTTTTGGAACATTGATATTGTTGAGGTGAACACGTGAACCGACTTCATCCAAAGCATCAATGGCTTTATCAGGAAGGTGACGATCTGTTATATATCGTGCTGTGAGCTTCACGCATGATTCAATTGCCTCAGGCGTATATGTAACACTGTGATGCTCTTCGTATTTGTCTTTGATGTTGTTGAGGATCTGAATCGTCTCATCAATCGTTGTCGGATCGACAAGCACTTTCTGGAATCTTCTTTCCAATGCGCCATCTTTCTCGATATATTGACGATACTCATCAAGAGTCGTAGCCCCGATGCATTGAATTTCGCCACGTGCCAAAGCAGGTTTAAACATATTGCTCGCATCCAGCGAACCGCTTGCACCTCCGGCACCAACGATGGTGTGTATCTCGTCGATGAATAGGATGACATCAGGAGATTTCTCGAGTTCATTCATCACAGCTTTCATTCGCTCTTCAAACTGTCCACGGTACTTTGTACCGGCAACGAGTGAAGCGATATCGAGAGTAACAATTCTTTTATTGAAAAGCACACGCGAAACTTTTTTCTGAATGATGCGCAGTGCCAGTCCCTCAGCGATTGCTGATTTACCCACACCGGGTTCACCGATGAGAATTGGATTGTTCTTTTTTCTACGGGAAAGAATTTGCGACACGCGCTCTATCTCTTTTTCACGGCCAACAATCGGATCAAGTTTTCCGTCTTCGGCCATCTTCGTGAGATCTCTTCCGAAATTATCCAATACCGGTGTTTTGCTTTTGCTGTCGCCGGGCTTCTTCTGAATACCGCCACCTGTGAGGCCGCGATCATCGTCATCGTCTTCAGCAGGACTTGGAAATTCTGCGCTTGGAAGATCTTCTTTGGAAAGAAGCCCACCCATATTTTCGAGCTCTTCTCTCACTGCTAGATAATCGACGCCGAATGTTTTCAATTGCTTAGTGGCCACGTTGTCGTTGTCTTTTAGAATGGAAAGGAGCAAGTGTTCGGTTCCAACCAAAGTTGCTTTGAAACTTTTTGCTTCGAGATAAGTGATCTTGAGAATTCGCTCAGCCTGTTTGACCAGTGGAATTTGTCCCGGTGCATTGAATGCGACATTGGCGGGATTGACAGACTTAATGGATGTTTCAATTTGCTTTCGCAATTTGCTTAAATCAACATCAAGATTGGTCATCACTTTCACTGCCACACTTTCGCCTTCGCGTATCAGTCCCAGCAACAGATGTTCAACTCCAATGTAGTTGTGCCCCAGTCGTAATGCTTCTTCTCTGCTGAATTGTATTACATCTTTAACCTGGGGTGAAAATTTTGCTTCCATACTCATAGGTTCTTTCTCCTTCTATTGTCTTTAGTAGACGTTGTAAATTTAAAGTGATGCCAGTTAGTCAACAAATGTACCCGATCGTTATTTGGCAGTTTGCGAACTTCATTTTTTCTTATTAACAGTGCCGTTGTGCCTTAAAGTGCAATGATGAGTGGACATACAACACATAATGTCAATATTTCCGAATATGAAAATCTTACCAAATACATAGCCGTTGCTCATAAGCAAATAGAATTTCATTTCACGAAACCCTACTAACAACGGGAAACTTTTCAATCTGTATTCATTTACGTAAAACAGCGGCAGCCGGATTTATACCAATGTGATTTATAAAACATGCCAATGTTTGAGAAATCATACCGTGGCTTATGCCTGCTGACAACGAGTATTTCAATTTTAGCCTGTTGAAGAGAGCGCAGCATGAAACAACAAAAAGCCCCGGGCGATAACCCGGGGCTTTGAAATATTATTTCTCTTGTCTAAATGTAAAGCGATTATTCTTTGATGAATTCAATCGTAGAAATATTGCTGTCGCTGATAATGCTGATGTGGTAAATTCCCGAGGCGAGTAATGAAACGTCTACTGACTCAGCAGCGCCGGAATTCATATTTACCTGACGATTGAGCACAGTGCGTCCGATAGCATCAGTCATTCTCATCTGAACTTTATTCAGAGTAAATGTGCTGCGAACAAACAACTGATTCTGGGCAGGATTCGGGTAAACTGTTACATTCAAAGGATTTGAAATCTCATTAACACCAACCACAGACGCAGTCGCTTCAACGCGATCACTTACACAAGACCAATCTTGTTTCTTGATCTGCCAGTTGTAGAAGTAGTAGTAGTATCCTGTTCCGTTGGTAGTGCTGTAAATAGAACCTACATCACCTATGGCATATGGATAATTCACATCAGCACTGTTGCGGAAAAGACTGTTTTCTGCGCAACCGATCTGATATTCTGTGCCTGTTGCAATGGCGAAATTGAGTGTAATAGTATTTGATCCCACGACGCAATTGACAACAGTGGAATTGATCAATACGCCACCACCGTCATACAATTCGATCGTTCTGTTTCCGGCAGTGCTGGTCTCAGGTACATAAACAGTTACTTGCTCAAGAGTGAAAGGCTCAGTTACATTGAAGAACAAACGGCCGCCACTGCTTGGAATACCACCTGTTCCGGAATTGTCGGCTTTACCTCCGCTCATGGTTTCACCACCGTGAACAGTGGTGGACTGCACCCAATATGAAATAGTTGTGTCAAAGAAATCAGTCGTGAAATCGTTGCCGGTGCCAACAGGCGTTGTAGCCACAGTAGAGTCAAACCACTCCAGATTGGTTCCGGTAGCAGTAAGAACAGCAGTACCTGGAACGCCGATATTCACATTGGTGACAATCGGTTCGAAAGCATCTAGCACATATACGGTGACAGGCTCGCTTTGATATTGAACACCGCTGCACAAGCCTTCTATGGCGACATTGTAATCACCACTTTCACTTACCACAATGCTTTGACCGGATTGACCATTGCTCCAAGTATAGTTCTGGGCTGTTGTAGAAGTAAGCACAACGCTGTATCCTTCGCAGAATTGCAAATCGCCATTTACAGAAACAACAGGAGACTCTTCCTGCAATACAGTAACAATAATGTTATTGGACATTGAAGCACAATTGTTTTCGGACCAAGCCACAACGCTGAAGTTTCCTGCAGTTGCAACCTCAATGTTTTGAGATGTCGCACCATTACTCCAGTTGTATGTGAATCCTTCAGGAGCTGTAAGAGTTACAGAGCTTCCCGGACAAATGGTTGTAGCTCCGCTTGCTGTAATGGCAACAGGAGAACCAATGCAACC
>JAYTMF010000002.1:0-1709 GCA_043728755.1 Flavobacteriales bacterium | reverse complement strand
GTTGAAGCCACGGTTTTTATTGCTTCTGATGCCACTTCTATTGCAAAAATTTCTAAGCACCAACGAATTGCTTTGGGATGTCAACGGGCATTACTCTATTGAATTTGCTCCGCTCCTGGCTCTTGCCGCCGTTTGTTTCATGAGTGATTTTCACTTGAAGTCATGGTCGAAATGGATGATGATAACAAGTATAGCACTTGCGTTTTTTATTTCCTGGAGAGGCGTCATTTCTCGCAACGAAAGGGCAAATATTTTTTCTTCACAGCATTATCAGAGCGAGATCAACAAGCGTGAGTTTGATCAATTGAAACGCGCAATTCCGTCTTCTGCAATGCTGAGTTGTTCTTCAAATCTTTCTCCTCATTTGTCGTTCAGAGATAAAGTCTTCATTTTTCCGGTTGTCCTTGATGCAGATTTTGTCCTGTTGGAGAAATATGCGAAATCTACTTATCCAATTTCGCGACCTGAGTTTGAAATCCTGTTACAATTCTACAGGGTGAGCGAGGAATTTTATGCTGTTGCCGAAACGGAGCAATTGATCCTCTTTGAACGAAGGGTTTCTAAAAAGAAGCAATGAAATAATAATTACTTCCAGACTCGAAGCTCTCTACGAATTGGAGTTGATCCATAGTGTGAGTGCCTTTCACAAATCCCTTTAAGGTGCTTATCTTATATCCAAGTGAAGTGATGAATTCAAAGATGTCTTCTGGAGCTGTTCCATAAAACTCCGAGGCTCCTTTTCCACACTCGAAAATGAGTGTCGGATGATCTTTTGAAAGGATATTGACGGCACCGCGCAGTACATCAAATTCACCACCTTCTACATCGATTTTAATAAGATCGATTTTTATAATGCGATCCCGAAGAACATCATCCAACCGGCGCACTTCTACTTCTATTTGTTCGACTTGCGTTTGTTGTGTTTTGTATTTTCGTTTCTGCAATCCGCTATACGCAGGATCATCCAACACGAGATTGAAAGTTGTCTTGCCTTCAGTGTTGCTAAGCGCAAAAGGATACACAACTACATGGTTCGAATATTTTTTAGAAAGTAAGCTATGCAACTCAGGTATAGGTTCAAATGCAAAATGTTGTCCGCGCGGCGCTTTACCTATGAATAAATCGAGAATTTCTCCTTTGTGCGCCCCAATATCTATGCAATTGGAATCTTCTTGCAAAACAAGTTCGAGAATTCGCTCCGTATAAATATCGTATTCAAGATTCTTTGTTGCTGGTATGCGCAAAAGGATCAATATCCGCCGAATGAGCTGCTTGATGGTGTCCTGCATAGTTGACAAAGTAAGCACTTTCACATGTGAATTTCAAAATGGGAATAATGCACAGGTTCCTTTGCCTCCACTTCAACACTGGTCACGTGCGACATAGGTGAACCTTCGCCACACCAATCAATGAAAAGTTCCAGAAATTCACCTTTACCTTCTGCCTCACAGTAAACTGATCCATCGCTTCGGTTTTCAACGTAGCCAAAAATGCCAAGCTCATTGGCCTTTTCCAGCACATACTTCCGGAAAAACACACCCTGAACACGTCCTTTTATGTTAATGCAGTATCGCATTTTGCAAGTGTATGAACAAGATTATATTTGCACCCTCAATTTTGGAAAGTTTCGTACAGAAATAATTGGAATTGGGAGTTACTCGGGGGTATAGCTCAGTTGGCTAGAGCGCTTGCATGGCATGCAAGAGGTC
>JAYTMF010000001.1:0-3998 GCA_043728755.1 Flavobacteriales bacterium | reverse complement strand
TGATATGGATCGGTATCACCGGGAAACATAAAGTCTGCCGGAATTTCAAGATTGGCACCACTCGTTGGCGTTAGGGCATTGCCGCCATAACCCATGCGCTGGCCATTCTTCCAGTATCCACGGAGATAATTATAGTAGTGCACAGGTTGCGAAGGAGGACCGTTGCTCGCTGTTCCGGAATTGTGGTAAAGAAATTTTCGCATGCCGAAGCGTTCATTGTCAACGATTCCATCACCATATCCAATCCCGATTCCTTTATAAGGAATCCCTTTTTGATCATTAGCCAGAATGATATCCGTCGTAAATGGATTGTCCATTTCATCAGCATCCTGATAAGGTCCTTCGAAAAAATCCACGCCCATTGCTGGAGGAAACTCACCATAACCGAATGACAGTCCGGAAGGGCCGTCGAACGCATCACCGTTATAACCATAACCCAGTCCACGCTGCACATCACATCCTACATAATCGTCCACGTGGCCGCCTATGTCGCAATCGATCCATGTTCCGAAATACGTGTTTTGCAATGTCTGTGAACCTTGATTGATCAACACATAATTGTAAAATGTCATATTGTTCACTTCATCATTCGTGCTGAATGCAAATGCCTGCGCACGAATTTCCATACCTATTGCTGAGCCGCCGGATTCCGAGTGAATATTTCCTTTGTCATTGAAGACCCAGTAGTAAGTCTGATCACCAAACAATGGCACAGCATCTTCACGTCGTCTTTGTGAGCAATCAATTTCGCGATTGAGATCATACCAGGGATAATCCCCTTGCAACGGGTCGAATGAGCCATCGCTGTTGTAGTCATAGAACGGTGCTATATAATAGTCTTGTCCCTGAGCAGTGTTGCCATGAGCAGGATAATTATTGAAATAAGGGGGTGTTGAATAACCGTTTGGAAAAAGTGCATTCACATCACAACCGGGAGTGTTGACGCAATCATGATATTGACGATGAAGAGCGATGTCGGCCCTGTAGCTGATCGCAAATTTATCCCAGGTAATACAGGATGCAGGAGTAGTCTCTGCGCTGCCGTCATTGCTGAGAGGGCCGGACCAATAGTCATTACCACTATAACGATATTGAATGGCCGCGAGCTTCAGTGTCTGGTCGGGGGAAACACCGCCAAGCCAAAGAGCGCCGGCGAATAAAACCGAAACTCCGTCATTCTTTGGGGCATAATAATGTGATCTTCCATTGGCGCGGTCCTGCCACATAGAACCACCGGTCTCTATAAGCGCATCGATATTGTTCCATGCGAGATCGCGCAACGCAGTAGCCGGAGCACAGGCTGCAGCGCGTGATTGACTTAGGGGTGCATTCTCATTTGCGAGGTGTGCAATTTTACCGGACAACAAAAGCGAATTGTTTTGCTGACCGTGCAGAGGCAATTTTAAAAAACAAAAGAAGAGGAGTGCAATCGTGAAAAGGAGAGAGTCAAGTCTTACCATCAGGTAACAATTAAGGTGATGCCGCTAATGTATGGGTTTCCGAATGTTTGCTATGAAAAAGAATATTCAATTCATTCTTTAAATCACAATTCTAAGAAGATATTGCTCAGGCATTGTTCACCGGGATGATCTGAAGATCCTGTGTGTACAACAAATAGCCCTGTACTGGTTGGGTGTAAATCTTCGACAAATGAGAAACATACGTTCTTACTTGTGCTTCATGTTGAGGTGTGTGGATGCCCGTTTTGTAATCGATCACATCGACATGATCGACATAGATCACAACACGATCAGGTCTTGCAACGCTGTTGTCAGCAAGGCAAATTTCTTTTTCGAGCATGAGTTGAAGACCGGGTTCAAACCAGGGTGCGATGTTGTTGTCGGAAATGACGCTTTTCAAATCCTTTATCAGCGCATCTTTCATTTGGTCATCGAAAATGGATTGAGCGGCCATTACTTTTAGAACGGCGGATACAATTTCATCCGGTGTTTTTATTTCTGCCAGGCAGAGGTGAAGTCTGCTGCCATATTCCATGTGCGAGTTTTGGTAAGGCTTTACGGGAAGTATCCGCAGCTGCGGCCTTAAGTACTTTTCACCGCTGAATGGAATAACGTTGATGGTGTCGGTTTCAAACTTCGAGATGAATTGTTCGCGTGTACCTGTTTCCCAAAATCGTGACGTTTGAAATCCGTCGAAATGTTTATCGAACGCATTCAGTAAAATTTTCGATACCCATTTTCTGCACGATTGTTCCTGAATCATATAGAGTCGGTCTTCAGCGCGTGTTGTTGCAACGTAACACGTATTGATTTCATCGAGGTGCATCTTCTCGTTTTCTTCATAAAATTCTCGTGGCCATTTGATCCCCTCATTTTCTTTGGAAGAAAGGCTTCGCAATTTCACGAGCGCAGAAGGCAAGTCACATATTTCCTTCTCCGGCGTGATCCAGATTTCCGAGAGTACATCTTGTGTGGACAATCGCGGATAGATCACCACGGGAAATTGAAGCCCTTTGGATTTGTGAATGGTCATCACCTGAATGGCTTCACTTGTTGCGACAGATGAAGTGTAGAGTTTGATTTTGTTTTCTTGCCACCATTGGAGAAATGCAACAAGTGTGTAATTGCGGCCAATGCACAATTGTTTTATTTTCTCCAATAAAAATTCAGCACATGTATCCGGTTCGATGTTGAAATATCTCAGAAGTGTGATGCACAGTGAAAAGATGGCATCGGATTCAAATGGAAATTCCTGTTTGCCGAAATGTTCTTCAAGGTAAGCAACGGTATGTATTTCAATTTCTTTACCGTTGCGCTTAATATTTTTTTCAATAAAAGTATCAAGAGAAATTTGAGAATGCAATTCGGCGAGAGCTTGAACCAAAGCAATGGGAGAGAATTTTTTGTCAGGGTCGGAAACCATTTCAAGGTAGGCAATCAATGTCCGCACAACCGGAGAATGCTCAAGCAATAAACTGTCTTTGGTAACGACCTGATAATTGTGTTCCATGAGCATGGAAGCAATTTTCCCTCCTTCCTTGGTTCCTTTATGAGTGAGGATAGCGATATCACCTGGTTTGTATCCGTCGGCCAGACATTCTTCGATGTATGTTCGAATCAATTTCGCAGTCGATTCCCACCTTTCCATTTTGTCAACTTCCTCGACAGTTTCAACCTTTACCAATCCTATATTCTTTCGCACTGGATTTTGCTGATGTGCATCGTATGCACTTTTCAATTGGGTGAGTTCAGGAGCGAGCAATTCATAAAGGCGATTGTTGAAAGCGATCACTTCTTGGGCACTGCGGTAATTTTCGCTGAGAATTTCTTTTGTGAAATGGTGATCAAGAAACGCCGGTGACCTGTGTGGATTTGCCTCGGGAGCAATTACGGGAAGTTCAACAAACTGACTCACATCACCTCCTCTCCATCTGTAAATGGCTTGTTTGGCATCGCCCACCAACAGATTGAAATTATTTTCTGCGAGTGAATTTTGAATGAGAGGTAAGGCATTTGTCCACTGCAATTGTGATGTGTCCTGAAACTCATCAAAAAGAATGTGTTTGTATCGCGTACCAATTCTCTCATAAATAAATGGTGCTTCATTTTCTCTGACGATGGCATTTACCAGATGATGAAAATCGGAGATGAGCAGAATATTGTTTTCTTCTTTGATGCTTCGGGAAAATTCTTCCAGCCGATGGAGCATCCCAAGTGAGTCGGTATTTTTTCTGATAAGTTCTCGAATGTAGTAAGCCCCCAGTGTTTCGGGAGTGATACTGGCGATCAACTTTTGAAAAACCGTGGTGAGGTCATCTTTGATGCCATGGATCGATGCCATGGCTGTCGGATCTGCTTTTTTCGATGCCCAATTTGTTGAGCCAAGAAGTGTAGAGATCCGAGTCCCCGGCATTTCAAGAGTTCCTCCGGATATTTTATTCAAATAGGAGATCGTACCGCTACCGCCATAAACAAAATCGGAAGTGGAAATGGACGCACTATTAAAAATGGCGAGGCCTTCATTGGCAATTTGCGCAA